>JAFPCE010000084.1 GCA_017390245.1 Selenomonadaceae bacterium | reverse complement strand
CCATCAGCATCCTCAAAGGTCAGGAACTGAATCTTGCAGCTTTCAGTTAAAACTGTTGTTAAATCCTTTGTCTCATCATTTATCTTTACTGCTAAAGTTTTTTTAGCCAAGCTGTTGCTAATAGATTTTACCAGGTCCAGAGCACTGATTCCAGCCTCTGCCTCGCGGATAGAGCCATCCGGCATAGTCAACTCAATCATATTTATCCCCCTTAATGTTTACAATCATCATTTAATAAAAAATGATTACTCTTCACTATAATATGTGATTGAGTCACTGTCAAGGAAAAATGTAATTCTCTCATGAACAAAATTTACTATTTTCATTTTCTGGCTACCATGCTGCTATCAGTTTTTAGAACAGGAATAGATAATTTTCTGCCAGAATTCATTCTGCTGTCAATATTCACATCATTAACTTCACAGATAGCCTCCACCAGCTCCTGCTTCTCCTCAGGACTTACTGCATACCTGGAAGCCACAGACTCAACTGTATCTCCTGCCTTTATGGTAACCACATCAAAGCTGTCGCTGCGAAGATACTTGTTGTCCAAATGTAATGGAGAAATAATCATCCATCCTAAAAGTAATACTAATAATAATTTCTTCATTTTCATCCATCCCTTTCACTACTATTTGAAGCTATCTGCTTTTCTAACTTTTTATTAACTATTACTGGCAGAAAACAATTTCTGCTAATACAAACCAAACAGTATTTTCCGAAAAATAGTTTGTAAAATATCTGTTTGATATAATATAGCACAGAAAGCTTGTTCTTGCAATACCTAGAACATATTTTTTACGAACTTTTTTTCCTGTTTGCATTTTGTTTTGATTTTTGCTAAATTACCTATATGCTTTTTAAATGCTTTAGGCATTTTTAATCGCTGCATTTTCAATTACAAACAGCTCTGTCATAAAAGGAGTCACATTATGGTTATTCACGGTTCAGTCATCATTGAACAGGGTGTTACCTTTGCCATTATTATGGTACAGCCTGTTATTACACAATATACAGTCCGCAGTGTCCAGTTCCGCCGGGCTATCCAGCCTTACTTTCCCAGGATGCCTATTATTCTCATGTCCCAGGACAAGGATGGCACTCCTCACTATTATGGCCGTAAGGATATTGTCGAATTTCTGAAAACAGTTCCTTTAGATAAAATTCCCTGGAAAACCTACCATATTTATTAATTAATTCCTTTATCATGTTAAATATACGCCAGGATACGTGCATTATTTTGCACGTATTTTTATTGTCAGAAATTTTCCTTTTTTCAGACACAAAAAAACTCTGTGCTTAGATAGCTTCTAAACACAGAGTCTTGTATATTATATTTTTTATTTATCCTCTAAGAGCTGAATCAGTTCATCATAATCCTTTTTCAGCTTAGCATATTCCTCAGAAAGCTGCAGGGCTGTCAGCATGCTAACCTGCAGGCTGTCAAACATTTTCAGTCTGTTGGCTGTTTGACGCATACGTTCATCCAGCTGCTTTGCCAGTTTCTGCATTTCCTCTGGCTCACTATCCTGGCTTACCAGTCGGTAACGCTTCCCTAAAAGCTCCACCTCAGTCTTATTGGCCATACCCCTGCTCCTCCTTTGAACATACTATATAGAATTCACTTAACTATTATGCCCTGAGCTCAGCCTGGAATTCCTGCTGTACAGCAGAGAGAATCCGCTGGAATGCCTCATCAGCCTCAGCATCAGTCAGAGTCTTTTCATTGGACTGGAACTGCATGGTAAAGGCCATGGACTTCTTGCCCTCAGCAATCTGCTTGCCAGTGTAGATATCAAAGAGTGTTACACCCTTGAAGTACTGGCCGCCATTCTGGGCTATAACACGCTCAATTTCAGCGGCATTAACAGTAGCATCCACCAGCATAGCCAGATCGCGGCTGATAGCAGGATACTTAGGCAATGCTGTATAGCTGGTCTTATTAGCAGTATACTTCATAAGAGTCAGCACGTCCATCTCAAAAATATACGCTTTCTTGGTGATACCCAGATTTTCAGCAACCTTTGGATGCAGCTCACCAACAGCAGCAATAACTTCCTTGCCCTTCTTGAAGAGAGCAGTTTTGCCAGGATGCATAGCAGTATATTCACCAGCCTCAACCTGATAACGGCCAATGCGGAGAATATCTAACAGCTCCTCTACCATGCCCTTAGCATCATAGAAATCGATTACAGCATTGTCAGTGCTCCAGTTAACGTCATTTCTGCGTCCCATCATGAGACCAGCCACCTTCAAGACCTCACGAGGCAGCTCAGTTAATGGCAGAGCCTTTGGATAAAATACTGGTGCTACATCAAAAATCTTAATGTCCTCATTTTTGCGGGACAGATTGCGCATAGTATTTTCCAAAATGCTGGCAATAAGGGAAGTACGAACCAGAGGGGCTTCATCAGTCAGAGGATTGAGAATAGGAATAGCCTTCCGCAATGGGCTGTCAGCAGGCAGATCCATCTTGTCAAACATGCTCTCACTGGTAAAGCTGAAGGAAAGCTCCTCACACATGCCCATATAGGACAGAGCCAGCTTCAGTCTGTCTACAAAGCTCTGTACATCACTCTGTACACCCTGCATGATGTTGCCGCGAGGAGTGGTAGAAGCGATATTATCATAGCCATAGATACGGGCTATTTCCTCAGACAAATCCTCCATGAAGGTTACATCGTTTCTCCAGGAAGGAACCTCAGCCCTGTAGCTGCCATTACCCAAATCAGAAATCTTGAAATAAAGCTTTTCTAAAATATCAATAATCTTCTCAGCTGGAAGCTCAGTGCCAAGTCTGGTATTAATCTGCTCCATGGTAAAGTCCACATGAACAGTTTCCTTCTGCTCTGGATATACATCAACGATGCCCTGAGCCACAGTACATGCTCCCATATCCTGCAGAAGCTGGGCAGCTCTGTCTAAAGCACGGATAGTACCGGTAATATCAGTACCACGTTCAAAGCGGCCAGATGCCTCAGAATGAAGGCCTACGCTGCGGGAGGTACGGCGGATACTTGGACCATTAAAGCAGGCTGCCTCAAATACAACAGTAGTAGTATTCTCAGTAACCTCAGATTCCAGGCCGCCCATGATACCAGCAAGACCTGCAGGCTTCTCGCTATCAGCAATAACCAGCTCGCCACCCTTGGCCAGACGCTCAGAATCATCCAGTGTATGGAGATTCTCCTGTGGCTGTGCCTTGCGGGCAGTAAGGCTGTGACCAGTAATCTGATCATAATCATAAGCATGCATTGGCTGGCCTAATTCCACCATAACGAAATTAGTAACGTCTACGACATTATTAATAGCACGGATACCTGCACCCTCTAAGCGCTGCTGCATCCAGGCAGGAGAAGGACCAATCTTCACATTCTTTACCACACGGGCAGAGAAACGGCTGCACAGCTCATGAGCCTCAATGCCGATTTTCACCATATCAGCTGCCTTAGCTGCATCGTCCTCCTTAACGGCAATCTCAGGCCATTTAGGCTGATTGCCAGTAAGGATAGCTACCTCACGGACTAAACCAAATACGCTGAAGCAGTCGCCACGGTTAGCAGTGAGCTCAAATTCTAAAACTGCATCATCAGAAAGCCCCAGCACATCAGCAATATTTACGCCCAATTTTGTATCCTCAGGGAGAATATAAATACCCACCAGCTGCTCTTCAGGCAGATTAGTTGTATCTAATTTCAGCTCATCCGCTGAACACAGCATGCCATTAGAAGCAACACCACGGAGCTTGCTCTTGGAAATTTTCTGGCCATTAGGCAGGCTTGCCCCCACCATAGCCACTGGCACAATCTGGCCTTCCTTAACATTAGGAGCACCAGTAACAATCTGAATATTCTCTCCCTGTCCCACATTGATAGATGTAATTACCATGTGGTCAGAATCTGGATGAACAGTTATTTTCTCAATCTTGCCAGTTACTACCTTGTCCAGACCCTCATCAGCGCGGATGACATTTTCCACTGGAATACCAGCCATAGTCAGCTTATCTGCCAGTTCCTCGGCAGTCTCAGAAAAATCTATATAATCATGAAGCCATTTAATTGATACCTGCATTTTCTAATCTCCCTTCCATTAAAACTGCTTTAAGAATCTCAAATCGTTGTCATAGAACAAACGGAGATCATCAATGCCATAACGGAGCATAGTAATACGCTCAACGCCCATGCCAAAGGCAAAACCGCTAACCTTTTCAGGGTCATAGCCACTCATGCGCAATACATTTGGATGAATCATTCCAGCACCCAGAATTTCCAGCCAGCCAGTACCCTTACATACACGGCAGCCTGCCCCCTTGCACATTACGCAGGAAATATCTACCTCAGCACTTGGCTCAGTAAATGGGAAGAAGCTTGGACGGAGACGAACCTTAACCTTCTCACCGAAAATCTGCTTCAGGAATGTCTCAAGGGTACCCTTCAAGTCTGCCAGGCTGATACCCTTGTCAATTACCATGCCCTCAATCTGAGTAAACATAGGAGAATGAGTTGCATCATAATCATCACGGCGATATACACGGCCTGGAGCAATCATGCGGATCGGAGAATTTGGCTCATGATTTTCCATGGTTCTAGCCTGTACAGGAGAAGTCTGGGAACGCATGAGAATATCCTCAGTGATATAGAAGGAATCCTGCATATCGCGGGCTGGATGATCCTTTGGCAGATTCAGTGCCTCAAAGTTATAATAATCCTTTTCAATCTCCGGGCCTTCCTCAACGCTGAAGCCCATACGCATAAAGATATCTTTGATTTCCATCAAGGTCAGAGTCAGCGGATGGAGATGGCCTCTGGCTGGACGTCTGCCTGCCAGGGTAACATCAATTTTCTCACTGCCAAGACGCTTCTGCAGCTCTGCACTGCGCAGCTCCTCATTCTTCTCAGCAATCAGCTGCTCTAACTGCTGGCGGGCCTCATTAACAATCTGGCCGATTCTTGGTCTGTCTTCTTTGGAAAGCTGGCCCAGGCCACGGAGAATAGTGGTCAGTTCACCCTTCTTGCCCAAATACTTGACTCTGATATCATTTAAGTCGCCAATACTTGCCACTGCCTGCTTCACGGCATTAGCCGCTTCCTGCTTCAGCTGTTCAATCTTTTCTTCCATAATATCCTCCTCTAATATTTCCGGGGATAAAAAAAGACCTTTACCCCCTGCATACAAGGGGCGAAGGTCATATATACTAACTTCGCGGTACCACCCTAATTTTTCACTCATAGCTCCTTAACGCGGAAAACGTCCCAACTACATCTCTTCACCAGGATAGCTCCAGAGCGAACTTCACCATGCCTCTGCCTGTCCTGCTTCCACCCATGCAGAACTCTCTATAAGGCCCACAGCTGGCTACTCTCTCCTTCTCAGCCACAGCAAAAGTATTTTATCACTAAATCCTTATTAATGCAAGTATATGAAAGCTGCCAAAAGAAAAGACAGCCTGCCATTATAACAGACTGTCTCACTATCTCGCTTCTTTATTTTTTGGCGTTTTCCTTGATACGCTGCATAAATTCCAGCATCTTATCTATTTCTGCATCGCTGAAGCCTGCGTAAACCTTATCCAGCCATGCAGTAATAATGGTATGTATAGACTCAGCTACCTTTCTGCCTTCCTCAGTCAGATAGATGTGATTCTTACGGTGATCTCTGGCATCCTTTTCCCTGCGGATTAAGCCGCTGGCATGCAAGGCATTTAACTCTCTGGTAACAAAAGCCTTATCCATGCTGAGAATAGCACTGATATCGTCCTGTACAGCACCCTCCTGATCATAGATAGTGTGTATCAAAGCCCCCCGGGAACTTGTGGTTATACCGAACTCCTTACTCTGTGATACCAGAAACTCCTTCCGCTTCTGACGGGCAAAAGCAAAATGTCTGGCAATCTCTAGTCTTATATCTGTGTCCTGCATATAATACTTACCTACTTTCCTAAACGTCTTACTCTTTAAGATAACAATATAATTGTATAAAAAATATGCAAAAACGTAAATAGACTATTTTATGTAAAAAAACTATAATTTTTAACTATTTATTTTATTAAAATATGATAATTAAAGGATAAATTATTAAATCAACTATTATTATTTAATTTTATAATTTATCCTTAAAATGCATATAAGTAAAGTTTTTTGTTAAATTCAATTGATTTTTGCAATCTATATAATAAATATCCGGTAAAGGCATGCCATTAAATGTGTTATTTTTTACCATAGAATAGATGGCCATATCGCCAAATAAAAGCCTGTCACCAATTTTTAATGGCTCATCAAAAGAATAAAAACCAATAGTATCCCCTGAAAGACAGGTTGGTCCTGCCAGTGCGTAAGTAAACTCCTTCTCCTCCGGCTCACCAGAGCCTTCCAATGGAGGTCTGTAAGGCATTTCTATGACATCTGGCATGTGGCAGGCTGCAGAAGCATCCAGTATGGCCACTGGAGTGCTGCGCTCAGGCCCCTGGACAATTTCCAGCACTGTAGCCGCCAGAAAGCCTGCGTTTAACGCCACTGCTTCTCCTGGCTCTAAATAAACCTTCAGCCCGTACTTATCCTGCATGCGCTTAATACATTTTTCCAAAAGGGGAATATTATACCCATCTTTTGTAATGTGATGGCCTCCGCCAAAATTAATCCACTTTAATTTATGCAGGTAACGGCCAAATTTTGCTTCCACCACATCCAGGGTTTCAGCCAGAGGCTCCGCTCCCTGTTCACAAAGTGTATGGAAATGAAAACCTGTTAGCCCCTCCAGCCTGCTAAAATCAATTTCACTGATTCTGGCGCCTAAACGGGAAAATTGAGAACATGGATCGTAGATATCATGGTCCTGGGTAGAGTGCTCTGGATTAATGCGCAGGCCGCATTCCTTGCCAGCAGCAACAGCCCTTGGTCCAAACCTTTCCCACTGAGACATGGAATTAAAGACAATATGATCACATATTTCCAAAAGCTCTGGAAAATCCTTCTCCTGGTAGGCAGGATTAAAGACATGATTCTCTCCGGCAAATTCCTCATGGCACAGCTTAGCCTCATAGAGGCCGCTGGCAGCGGCCCCCTTCAGGTATTTGCTGATTAATGGATAGCAATGATACATAGAAAAAGCCTTCTGTGCTAAAAGCACACTGCAGCCAGTCCTGTCCTGCAAGCCCTTTAAAATTTCCAGATTGTGTATAAGACGCTGTTCTTCCACCACATAGGCAGGAGTTTCCACCTGATAAAGCCACTGAGGTGCATAACCTCTGGCAGTTTTTGCCTCATTAGCCTCATGTGCAGCATTATTCTGAGTATTCATTAGTCCACCAGCTCCGGCTCAAAGGTTTCCTTCCAAGGCAATCCCCACTTGTTCAGTGCTTCCATAAATGGATCTGGATCGAACTCTTCGATATTAAAGACGCCTGGCTTTCTCCAGGTGCCATTCATAACCAGCATAGCGCCAATCATGGCAGGTACGCCAGTAGTATAAGAAACAGCCTGAGAACCTACTTCCTTATAGCATTCCTGATGGTCACAGACATTGTATACATAGTAATTCTTGTCCTTGCCAT
>JAFPCE010000013.1 GCA_017390245.1 Selenomonadaceae bacterium | reverse complement strand
GTCCAGACGTACCAAGAATAACCCAGTGCTGATAGGTGAGCCTGGTGTTGGTAAAACTGCGATTGTCGAGGGGCTGGCCCGCCGCATTGTGGCTGGTGATGTACCAGAATCCCTGAAGAATAAAACACTGTTCTCCCTGGATATGGGTGCATTGGTAGCAGGTGCTAAATACAGAGGTGAATTTGAGGAACGCTTAAAGGCTGTGCTGAATGAAATCGTGAAATCTGATGGCCAGATTCTGCTGTTTATTGATGAGGTACATACTGTGGTTGGAGCTGGTGCTACAGAAGGCTCTATGGATGCCGGCAATCTTTTAAAGCCTATGATGGCCCGGGGTGAGCTGAGATGTATCGGTGCTACCACCTTAAATGAGTACCGCAAGTATATTGAGAAGGATACTGCATTGGAACGCCGTTTCCAGCCAGTTATGGTAGGTGAGCCTACGGTGGAGGATACTATTTCCATTCTCCGTGGATTAAAGGACCGCTATGAGGTTCATCATGGTGTACGTATCCGTGATGCGGCCCTGGTCTCTGCAGCAGTGCTGTCTGACCGCTATATTTCTGACAGATTTCTGCCAGATAAGGCCATTGACCTGGTGGATGAGGCTGCAGCTAAGCTGAGAACTGAGCTGGAGTCCATGCCAGCACCATTAGATGAGGTGCGCCGGAAGATTTTACAGCTGGATATTGAAGAGCAGGCTCTGGAGAAGGAAAATGATGAAGCAGGCCGGGAAAAGCTGGAAAATATCAAGGCTGAGAAGGCTGAACTGGTGCAGCAGCAGGAAAAGCTGCAGAGCCAGTGGGATAAGGAAAAGCAGGTTATCCTGAGAGTAAGAGGCATCAAAAAGGAAATAGATAATGTCCACAGCCAGATGGAAGTGGCTGAGCGGGAAATGGATTTAAGCAAGCTGTCTGAGCTGAAATTTGGCCGTTTGCCTGAGCTGGAGAAGCAGCTGCAGCAGCAGGAGGAGGCCATTAACACCCAGAGCTCTGACCAGCAGCTTTTAAAGGAAGAGGTTGGCGAAGAGGATATTGCCAAGGTGGTAAGCCGCTGGACTGGTATCCCTGTAACCAAAATGATGACTGGTGAAAGGGAAAAGCTGATTCACTTAGAGGATGTCCTGCATCAGCGGGTGGTAGGCCAGGATGAGGCAGTGAAGGTTGTCAGTGAGGCTATTTTAAGGGCCCGTGCTGGTATCAAATCTCCTAACAGGCCTATTGGTTCCTTTATTTTCCTGGGACCAACTGGTGTTGGTAAAACTGAGTTGGCAAAGACATTGGCAGAATCTCTCTTTGATGATGAGCGCAGCATGATCCGCATCGATATGAGTGAATACATGGAGAAGCATTCTGTAGCCCGCCTCATTGGTGCGCCTCCAGGCTATGTGGGCTATGATGAGGGCGGCCAGCTGACAGAGGCAGTACGCCGCAGACCATATAGCGTTATTCTGCTGGATGAAATTGAAAAGGCACACCGGGATGTGTTTAATGTTTTATTGCAGATTCTTGACGATGGCCGTCTCACTGATGGCAAGGGCCGGGTGGTAAATTTCAAGAATACTGTCATCATTATGACATCTAACTTAGGCTCCCATGAGATTTTAAATAAGGATTACGCTGAGGCTGAAGCTACTGTGCAGGATATTTTGAAGGATTACTTCCGTCCAGAATTTTTGAACCGTGTGGATGATATTGTGGTATTCAGAGCTCTGGCCAAGGAGCAGGTAAAGAATATTGCGGATTTGATGCTGCATCAGCTGCAGGACCGCCTGGAGAAACAGGTACAGCTGAATTTAACCTGGGACGATGCTGTTTTGCAGTATCTGGCAGATGAAGGCTTTGAGCCGGATTTTGGTGCAAGACCTTTGCGCCGTCTCTTAACCCGCATTGTAGAAACTGAGCTGAGCAAGGAAATTATTAAGGGTAC
>JAFPCE010000083.1 GCA_017390245.1 Selenomonadaceae bacterium | reverse complement strand
GTACTTCTGATCCTCAATCAGGTCAAATTTAAAGAGGCTTTTGCCAATATGCAAATCCCCTACATGCAATAACTTCACCACAATCACCCCGTTGCCTTAATTTGCATCGCTTTACTTCTGCTAAATCCACTCACTTAACTTTAGCCATAGTATAACAAAAGGGCCATACATTTTTTTGTACAGCCCAATATTATTCATAAATAAATCTTAGAAATAATTAATTCTGCTTTTCTGCCTTTTCTTTTTCCGCCGCTTCTGCCTCAGCAATCTCCTTCAGGAAATTTTCTTCAATGGCATCTACCAGCTCCTTTTGCTGCTGCTCAGTACCAGTAAATGGCACAAAACCGCCTGCCATAACTGGATGGCCGCCACCGCTGCCTAAGCCCAGCAAAGCCTTGGCAGTTATCTGGCCAGCATCCAAGCCGCTGCTGCAGCGCACCGAATATTTTAAGCCCTCCTGTTTATGGGAGTACACCACTGCAAACTCCACATCAGCCATGCTGAGGATAAAATCAGCCACCAAAGCAATCAGCGCTTCATGGCACTCCTCACCTGCATAAGCAAAGGCAATGCCCTTTTCCGGCTGCTGGATGCTTTCAATAGCCTTAGCATAAGCCATTAAATCATCCTGCTCCAGCACGGAATTTTCCAGATAATAAATAACATCCTTATCACAATAAGGAAACATCTTGCATAGCATATCTAAGTCCAGCTGGCTGACACCACGGGACAGCTTTGCTGTATCACTGCGGATACCAAAAGTTAAAATCAGCGCCGTCTTGCTATCCATAGGAATATCATTTTCAAAGAAATAACTGGCAATAATAGCTGCACAGGAACCAACATCTGGCCTGATATCAGAAAACCTGTAGGTAGCAGGAATAAACGTAGGATGGTGGTCAATGCTGACAATCTCTTCCCCCCGGATATCCACCACATTAGCATTAAACTTCTGGGCATCCACCAGCAATACCTCATCATCAACCTGCAGCAGGCTGTCAATATCCACCACATTCTGCAAGGTAATGCCTAACTGGTGCATGATATAATTCGTATTATAACGTTCAATTTTCCCTTTATAACAAATAGTTGCAGAAATATTAAAATGACGCAATAGCTGCTGCAGGCCATAAGCTGACGCAATAGCATCAGGATCTGGGAAATTATGAGTCTGAATGTACACATGCTCATGTTCAATGGCAGCTAAAAGCTTCTTCAAATTATCAGTCATTTTCATCCCTCCACCACTCAAGTATAATTAAATATCAAAAAAATTGCACTACTTTTTTTGATAAACAATAGTTTTATTTGCTATAATTATATGGTAATATTGTTTTATCTATAAACGAAAAGGAATGTGATATTTATGATACCTGAGAAATTCATGCAAATCGGTGCTGTAGTTATGCAGAACCCTGAGATGCTCCAGAAGCTGGCTGCTGCAACCTCACCAAAAGAAGCTTATGACACTGTTAAACCAGCTCTTGGTGATATGTCCTACGAAGAATTTTTAGCAGCTGCAGCAACCTTAGCACCAATGATTCCTGCTAACCTCACTGATGAGCAGTTAGATGCTATGCCTGCAGGCAATATCATCAGAGCCTTTAAGGGCTGGATGAAGGATATGCCACAGCTTTAATGCGAATTTTAGTCAAACCAAAAAGGTCTTACCCATGCACTATCCGCTGCATAGATAAGACCTTTTTTTATGTCAAAAATTCTTTTAATAAAAAATTTCCAAAGCCTTTGGCACAACCTCAATATGAAGTGGCAGCTTTGGCCCCAGCTCCCCATCTAAGTCACTGTCCAGCTCACTGTCACAGGAAATATCAAAGGTAGTTCCCTGAATGTAAATCACATTCTTGGTATCAGTCATTTCCCTGCCAGCCATCAGCTCGGCTGTCAGCTTCATCAATTCCGCAATATTGCACTGGCGGATGACGATAAGGTCCAGCAGCCCATCCTGTACGCTGGCCTGCACAGCTGCATTTTTAAAGCTGGCCACCACACTGCTGTTGGTAATCAGAAATAAAAAAGCTTTTTCCTCAATTTCTTCCTTATCGGTTTTGATGCGCAGATCCAGTGCCTTAAACTGAGGCAGTGTCTTCAGCCCCTGCACATAGTAGGCCATCTTGCCAAAAACATTCTTCAGCCTGGTATTTACCTCGTGGGCAATGGAAGTTACCATGCCAGCACTAGCTACATTGATAAAGTAATCCTCACCAGTCCAGCCCAAGTCAATTTTCATGGTATTGCCAGCAGCAATGCGGTCGAAATACTCCTCCGTATCCAGCTTCAGATAGGTAGCAAAATCATTAGATGTTCCGCTGCCAATAATCCCCACAGGAATATCCAGCTTTTCCTTCATAACAAGATTTACTATCTCATGGACAGTGCCATCACCGCCAGCAGCAATAATGCCCTCTGGCGCTGCTGCTTTAATAAAATCCAGCAAATCCCTATTTTCCGGCGTAGTGCGGTAGGGAATCACCATACAGCCCCTGCTCTGGAGCTTTTCAATAATCTCATCCAGCTGAGACTTAAACACAGCCCGCCCAGAAACTGGATTATATACTAAAACTAATTTTTTCATATATCTTCACAAAACCTCTGTTACGTTTTATTTCTCTTCACTATCTGCTTCAGCCGCAGCAGCTTCACCCTTAAAAATTCCCAGACGGCGCAGTGTCTTAATACCCACCTTGCCAATCATCGGAATCCGGGCTACGTCTTCCTCCAGCATGCCGCCAATTAACAAAAGTACCACCAGGTAAACAATACAGCCCACTGGCACTGCCCCAAAGGTAGACAGCACATTGCTGCCAAAGTAAGCCATGGTCACCTCATAGAAGCCGTATACAGAACCAGCCATTACAGCTGCAGCCACAACAGTCTTCAAAAGCTGTGGAATCTCCATGCGATAACCAATATATTTGTAAATAAAGAACAGGTTAATCACTGCTGCCACACCCATATCGGCGGCAGTTGCCCAGGCAGCACCCATGATTCCCAGAGCTGGAATAGCAGTTAAAATCCAGTTCAGCGCTATCTTAGCAGCCGCTGCAATAATCATATTAATCATAGGAATAGACGGATGGCCTAAACCCTGCAGCACTGCAGTAGAAACCTGATGCAAGCCTAAAAGCACAATGCTGAAGGAGGAAACCCATACAGCAGGGCCTGCTCCTGGAGCATTATAAATCAAAGTTGAAATAGGTGTTGCCAGCACCATGACAATAATGAAGGCTGGAAAGCACACAAAATTGGAAATACGGATACCAGATGCAGTCTGGCTGTATACCAGCTCATCATTGTTTAAAGCCTTGGCCTTGGAAATAGCAGGCACCAGGCTCACAGCCAGAGATGCTGTCAGAATAGTTGCCAGATTTACCAGTGGCACTGCCATACCAGTAAGGTAACCAAAAAGCTCAGTTGCTTCATTAACGGTGTAGCCAGCTACCTCCAGCCGCTGTGGTACAATAGCCAGGTCCAGGTTAGACACCACTGGCAGCATAATGCTGGCTGCAGAAACTGGCAGAGACAAAGCAAAGATACGCTTAATAATCTTCCAGGTGCTGCTCTTTTCACTATCAGCATTAGGTTTAATATCCCTGCCATACTCTGAGGTAATATCCTTTTCCAGCTTCCAATGGAAATACACCAGTACAATCAAACCTGTTACCGCACCGGCAAAAGCACCTAGGCTGGCACCAGCAGCTGCAAAATCAATGCCATAAGGCAGCAGCAGACTGGCAAATAGAATCATGGTAATAACACGGAAAATCTGCTCCACAATCTGAGAAACAGCTGTAGGGGTCATTCGCTGCCAGCCCTGGAGATAACCACGGGAGCTGGCCAGAAGTGTTACAAAGAAAATAGCCGGCGCCAGTGCTACCACTGACCAGTAAGCCCGGGGATCTCTGATAAAGTGAAAATCAATAAGCCACTGGGCGCCGAAATAGGTAAGAGCCGTAAACACGATACCCGTAAAGAACATCAGGCTCATGGCAATCTTAAAGATACGCTTAGCTCCCCACACGTCCTTCAGGGCTACGCGCTCCGCTGTAATAATGGAAATTGCTACCGGCACGCCTGCCGTAGAAATAGTAAAGGCAAAGAAATAAATTGGGAAAGCCATCTGGTACAATCCAATACCTTCACCGCCTAATATTCTGGAGACAAAAATCCAGTTTAGGGATCCGATAACCTTAACTACAATACCGGCTACCGTCAGAATCAAAGTACCCTTCAAAAAGGACTCTGCCTTGCTGGATTTTTTATTATCTGTACTTATATCCTGGGTGCTAATAAAAACCACCGCCTTAAATCATATTTATGAGACATTAGCATCGCTTATATCAATATCATGCCTATTAATAACCTGCCATACATGTTTTTTGCAAAACCTATGTATTATGGCTATAATAAATAAAAAGCTATCAAATCATAGCTTCAGCATTGTATCATTATTTCATTATAACAGAAAAATTATACCATCTTGCATTATTCTATGCAACTAAACAGAAGGGAGTGTCAAAGGCAATAGCCATATTTTTTGCTAAGCCTTCAGCTTATGAATATAAATCTTTTATCCTTTAATGTTTCCATTGGCAAAAAGAAGCCCCGTACCATCAAAGGCTATAAGCCTGCCGATTCTGCCTGTCCATTTTGTGCTGTGGATAAGCTGGTTGATATTATAGACACTGATGGCAGCATCATTTTGCTGAAAAATAAATATCAGGTCATTGAAAATTCTTACCAGCTGGTACTCATTGAAAATGACGTATGCCACAGCGATATTCCTGATTATACACCTGAGCATCTTTACAAGCTGATGCACTTTGCTCTCAGCCACTGGGTTGACATGGTTAATAGTGGCAAATATGAAGTAACTATCCTCTTTAAAAATTTTGGGCCATTTTCCGGTGGCACTATCACGCATCCTCACATGCAAATAGTCGGCTTCCCAGAGCTTCAGCCTGAGCTGATGTTTGACCCTGCAGAATTTGCAGGTATTACTGCCTTCAGCAGTGATGGCATTGAAGTAAACATGGCCACCAGGCCCCATGTAGCCTTTACAGAAATAAATATCATTGCCACAGAAGCAGCCTACCCTGCCGGTACCAATTTTATCAAAGGCTACCAGCAGCACCAGCCTGGACATAAAATCATCCTGCCAGAAACCAGGTCCATTAACACCATGGCTGACATGATACAGCAGACCATTACCTTCCTGCAGGAAATACATCCATCCCCAAGCTTCAGCTACAACCTGTTCTTCTATCTCTATGACGGACGCATACACCTCAAGGTAATGCCCCGCTTCCCAACCTCCCCCCTCTTCATTGGCTACAACATCCACTTCACCTCCACCAACATCCAGGACCTGGCCACCCGCCTCACTACCCACCTCACCACCCATATTTAGACGATTTTCACCATATTAGAAAAGCCGGTATATCTCAGTATCCGAGATATACCGGCTTTTTGATGTAACCCCTAAAACTTCACTGTAAAAATCGTCCCCTCATTCATCAGGCTCTCTACTTCAATCTTCGCCCCATTTATCTTTGCCGCATGCTTCACAATGGACAATCCCAGTCCCGTTCCTCCAACCTCCTTGGAGTGACTCTTATCCACCCGGTAAAATCTCTCAAAAATCCGTCCAATATCCTCCTGAGGAATGCCAATGCCCGTATCCCTTACAGACACCTGAGGATGACCATCCTCCCAGTGCACAGCAATAGTCACACTGCCACCCTGCCGGTTGTACTTAATAGCATTTTCACAAAGATTATAAAACAGCTGATGCAAAAGCTGGGCAATGCCAAAGGTTGTACATTGTTCCCCAATCAGCTCAAAGGAAATCTCTTTTTCCTTAGCCTTTGGCTGCAGCTCCTCAACTATACATTGCAGCATTTTATAAAGATTAACCTTAACCTTTTTATCTGATGCCTGGCCCTCATCCAGCTTGGACAAAGTAATAATATCCTCCACCAGACGAATCATGCGCTGGGCTTCATTATATATCTTTTCTGCAAAACCAGGCATATCCTCCGGCCGTGCCATGCCGCTTTTCATCAATTCAGCAAAGCCAGACACCACATGCAGCGGTGACTTCAGCTCATGGGAAACATTAGCCGTAAATTCCCGGCGCATAGCCTCTGTTTCCGCCTGTGTATCCTTCTGGCTTTCCCTGTAGGATATTGCCACTGCCATACTGATTACCAACAGCATAATCAGGCTGATAGGCAAAGATAACTGCCATAACACCCTCAATAAAGTATATTGCTTCATACTAAGACGAAGTATGGTACCATCAGGCAATTTTTTCGCCACATAGTACATCTTTGTCATCATGGTATCAGAATAGCGCTGGCTTTCGCCGTAGCCACTTTCCATGGCTTCCTGGACCTCTTTGCGCTTCAGATGATTTTCCAGATGGCTGTCACGTTTTTCTGTATCAAAAATGACCTCGCCCTGTGGCGAAATCAATGTAGTGCGATATTGTTCATCCGGCAAATTCCAGCGAAAATCCTCTCCCTGGTTAATAACAGCCATTGCAGAAATTTCTGTGGCCCTGCGTAGCTGCTTCCACTGTACTTCTGAAAAATAGTTATACATGGTAACCAGTATCAGTCCTAAAGAAATAATAAAAGCCACTGACGCCAGAATGATGACACTAAAATATCTGTGCTTCATTATCCCTTATGCCTCCAGGCAATACCCCACACTGCGGACAGTCTTGATACGCTTGCCCCACTGTCCCAGCCTGTTGCGGAGACTGCTGATATGCACATCTACAGTACGGCTTTCACCTAAATAATCAGTGGACCAGATACGGTTTAGCAAAGTATCACGGCTGAAAACAATACCAGGATTTTCTGCAAACAGCTGCAAAAGCTCATACTCCTTCAATGGAATATTAATAATCTCGCCATCCACAGTCACCTGATGCTTAATCTTATCCAGAACCACACCATCAAACCGCAGCTGATTATTCTCACCCAGGGTAATATGACTGCGCCTTAAAACTGCCTTAATGCGGGAAACCATCTCCATCATGCCAAAAGGCTTAGTCAGATAATCATCCGCCCCGGCATCTAGTCCCTTGACCTTATCGTACTCTGTCCCCTTGGCAGTAGCCATAATCACAGGCACCTCAGCAGTTTTCGGATTATTTCTAAGCTTCGTAAGAATCTCCAGCCCATCCTCACCTGGCAGCATAATATCCAGCATCACCAAATCAGGCAGCTTTTTATCCAGCGCCTTCCAGAAGCTCTCAGAAGTAGGAAATCCCTCCCCCTCCAGCCCAGAAGCCTTCAAGGTATACAGCATCAGCTCCCTGATACTCTCATCATCCTCAACACAATAAATCACACCAGCACCCCACTTTTCTATTACGGAGAAATCATTTACCTACAATTTTATAATATGCTAATAAAAATATCTACACGATTTTAATTTCTCCCGTAATAGAAAAGCACACCCACTTGGCAATATTCACTGCATGATCCCCAATGCGCTCAAAATACTTATCAATCATCAGCATATCCACGAAATACTCCGCATCACTGCCACCATTTTTAATCTTCTCAATCAGCTCCTCACGGATAGCACAGAAAAGATTATCCACCACATCATCGTAAGCAATAACCTCATGGGCCAGGTCAATATCCTTACACTCAAAGGACTCAATCGTCATGCCCACCATCTTGGTTATCTCATCCGCCAGTTCTTTGAAATCCACCTTAGCTTCAATATTTCTGATATTTCCCTTGGCAATAATCTCTGCAATCTCACAAGCCTGGATACCAATACGCTCCATATCTGTTACCATCTTCAGCGCTGCCGAAATAGTACGCAAATCCCTTGCCACTGGCTGCTGCTGCATTAAAAGCTTCAGACAGATATTCTCAATGCTGCGTTCCTGCTGGCTGATTTCATTCATCATCTCATGAATGTTTTTCACCCTGCTGGCATCACCATTTAAAATAGATTCCACAATCTGCTGAATAGCCATCTGGCACATACCGCCCATATCAAGCATCTCTGCTTTCAGCTGTCTCAGCTGCTGATCAAATTGTAAACGCATCAGCCAGACCTCCCTGTAATATAATCCTCAGTTCTCTTATCCTTCGGCATGGAGAACATATCCTCAGTCTTGTTAAATTCAATCAAATCACCTAAAAGGAAGAAAGCACAATAATCAGAAATGCGCACTGCCTGCTGCATGTTATGTGTAACCATTATTACAGTGTACTTCTTCTTTAATTCCAGAGCCAGCTCCTCGATTTTGCTGGTAGAAATAGGATCAAGAGCCGAAGTAGACTCATCCATCAGCAGTATATCAGGCTCTACCGCCAATGCCCTTGCTATACAGATTCGCTGCTGCTGGCCACCAGAAAGTCCCAGTGCAGGCTTATTCAGTCTGTCCTTAACCTCGGTCCAGATAGCTGCATCCTTTAAGGATTTCTCCACTATGGCATCCAGCTTCACCTTAGAGGTGATGCCATGGACTCTTGGACCATAAGCAATATTATCATAAATGCTCATAGGGAAAGGGTTTGGCTTCTGGAAAACCATACCAATATGCTTTCTCAGCCAGGTTACATCTAACTTAGGGTCGTAAATATCCTCGCCGTTATACAGCACATCACCAGTAATCTTCACACCCTCCACCAGGTCATTCATGCGGTTCAATGTCTTTAAAAACGTGGACTTGCCACAGCCAGAAGGGCCAATTAAGGCAGTAATCTGATTTTTCGGCAAAGACACGCTTATATCATGTAAAACCTTATGGTCACCATACCACAGGTTTAAATTACGAATATCCATAATAGAATCCATAACAAATCCTTCGCTTTCTTCCAATAGTAATAAATTTAAGACTTCTTCAATTTCTTAGCAGACAAATTAGCTGCAATATTCAGCAGCAAGGTCAAACTCATGAGAATCACTGCAATAGCGAAAGCTACGCCAGTCTCACCACGCTCGCTGGCATATACATACAATGCCACCGTCAGTGTTGCTGAGGAGGACTCCAGTGCTGTAAAGAAATCATTAATAATTAAGCCAAAGCCCACTGTAAACAGCAATGCTGCAGACTCACCTACAATACGTCCCACAGACAAGATACAGCCAGTCACAATGCCATCAACAGCATTTGGCAATACCACAGTCCTGATCATGTGCCACTTGCTGGAGCCCATAGCCAGTGACCCCTCACGATAAGCAGCAGGAACTGTCTTCAAGCTCTCCTGTGTGGTACGGATAATAACTGGCAGAATCATCATTACCAGAGTCAGGCCGCCGGCCAGAATACCCTGTTTAATGCCAAACATTTCAATAAACAGCACCATGCCAGCCAGACCGAAGATAATAGATGGAATGCCAGTCAGCGCCTCAGTCGCAAACTCAATCATGGATACCAGCTTCTTGTTAGCTGCATACTCTGTCAGATACACCGCTGCACCAATGCCCAGTGGCAGAACTATCACCATAGCTACGATGATGATATACAATGTATTCAAGAGATTAGGCAGAATACCTACAGTCTGTCTGACATAGCTGCTCTGGCTTGTCAGTAAATCAACACTGAGATAAGGAATACCCCGATAGAAAATATATCCCATTAAAAAGGCTAAAAGTAAGCAGGTCAGAATAGCACTTCCCCATATTAAAGCCGTAGCACCATAATTCCAGAGCGTCCGCCTGGATAAGCTGGCGGAATGCCCCATAGCAGAAGCATCCAGAGCCATGGCACCCTTGCCATTAACCTTTCCCTCAATCATTTTCACGTCTTCCCTTCACAAATACATTCAAAGATACATTAATCATCATAATAAACAGGAACAACACCAGTCCGATGGAAAACAGTGCCTGATGCTGCAAGGAACCTGCTGCCGCATAAGACATTTCTGAAGCTATAGCCGTGGTCATAAAGCGCACAGACCCCAGCAGGCTCGGCATATTAGCCACATTACCAGAAACCATGATAATAGCCATGGCCTCACCAATGGCACGTCCCACACCCAACACTACAGCTGCAGCCACACCGCTTCTGGCCGCTGGCAGGCTCACCTTGAAAAATGTTTCCAGCTCTGTAGCTCCCAGTGCCAGAGAGGCCTCTTCATACTCCCTTGGCACTGCCCGCAAAGCTGTCTCAGATACATTTATAATCAGTGGCAGTATCATGATGCTCAGCACCACAATAGCTGCTAACAGTGTTGCACCAGATGACAAGTCAAACATTCTCTGGATGCCTGGCACCAGCACAATCATACCTACCAGACCATATACTACAGAAGGAATGCCCGCCAAAAGCTCTACAGCAGTATGCATTACACTGGCCATTGCCGGGGGAGCAACCTTGGCAATAAAAATCGCTGTCAGAATCCCCAGTGGCACACCTAAAATAACAGCCCCTGCTGTACCATAAATACTGGTCATGATAAATGGCAGAATACCAAAGGCTGGCTCAGTGGTGGTAGCTGTTGGCAGCCACTTGGCCCCAAAGAGGAAATCCACCAGACCGATTTCCCTGATAGCTGGCAGGCCGGATATAACCAGATGAATGGAAATAGCCAGCACAAAGCCTACCGATACCAGACCACACAAGAAAAAGATGCCATTTATGCCTTTTTCAATTAATTCCTTTCTTGTACTTCGATTTTTCCCTGTACTATGATTTTTCATTATCTTACCTCACACTACCAGTCTTTTATCCATCCGCCATTATTTTACAGGAACTGCACCTACCCGGAGAATCAGCTCATGAGCAGCCTCAGAAATCATAAAGTTATAAAATGCCTGAGCAGCTTCACTTAACTGCTGGCCTTCCTTGGTAATCAGATTAAATGGACGCTGGATTACATAAGAACCATTGGCAATATTTTCATTGCTGCAGGCAACACCGTTGATTTTCAAAATCTTGATACCAGGCTGGTTAACTACAGATGCATAGGATGCATAACCAATAGCAGCTTCACTATTCTTTACAGCCTCAATAACAGCACCAGTAGAGGTCAGCTCCTGCGCCAGCTTGCACTTGTCCTTGGTCTTGGTAATGCTTTCAAAACCATCTCTGGTACCAGAACCGGCCTCACGGCCAATAGCAGCTACAGCCCCGGCCTTACCGCCGATAGCAGACCAGTCACTGATATCACCAGTAAAGAGTCCAGCCACCTGAGCTGTGGTTAAATCATTTAAAGGAGCCTTTTCATTAACAATCAGAGCAATGCCATCAAAAGCTACTGTCTTTTCCACCAGACCCTTTTCTTTCTCGCTCTTCTTCAAAGCACGGGAAGCCAGTCCAATATCAGTGTTACCTTTGCTTACAGCCTCAATACCAGTACCAGAACCAGAAGCATCATAAGTAATAGTTACGCCAGGATTGTCCTCCATAAAAGCCTCAGACAAAATACCGATAACCTTTTCCATTGAGGTAGAGCCATTAGTAGAAACAGCTCCCTGCATGCCAGAACCGCCCTTGCTGCTGTTATTGCCACAGCCAGCTGCCAGCATACCCAGCATCATTACACATACACACATAAAACCAACAAATAACTTCTTCATAGAAATCCCCTTCCATAAACATTTATTAAATAAACTATTTATATATTTACAGCTTATTAATGCTATGGATATCTTATAAAGTAAATGTAAACTCTGCTGATATAGTTCTGTAAACCTTTTGTAAAACCAAAAAGTCCCTGCACAGAGCGGATAAACACACTCCATGCAAGGACTCAGTCAGTATACTAATATAAAATTTTGTTAAGGATATTTTACCAGATACCCATAATATGCTGCATTGCCAGGCTTACCAAAGTAATGCCTACCCAGCAGCAAAGGCCTAAGAGCAGTGGTCTGCCACCAGTCTTAATCAGCTTAGGCAGGTTGCTGTTTAAACCAATAGCACCCATAGCCATGATAATGAAGAACTTTGCCAGTTCCTTTAATGGCTGGAAGGTTTCTACGCTGACACCGAAGTTCAGGCAGACAGTAGTGAAAACAGAAGCCAGTACGAAGTACAGAATAAACATTGGGAAAGCACGCTTTAAGCTGAAGTTATTCTGGCCATCAGCCTTCTTCTCGCTGCGGGCTACCAGGATAGCCAGACCTAAGGTAATAGGAATAATGGCCAGTGCTCTGGTCAGCTTAACTGTAACAGCCTGATCAAGAGTTGCAGACCCCAGGCCAAACATGCTGTCCCAGGTAGCTGCTGCTGCAGTTACAGAAGAAGTATCGTTAATAGCAGTACCAGCAAAAATACCAAAAGCATAGCCGCTGGTAGTATCAAACCCCACCAGAGTACCCAGTAATGGGAAGAACAGTGCCGCCATGGCATTAAAGAAGAAAATAACGGACACAGACTGAGCTACCTCATCGTTATCAGCATTGATAACTGGTGCTGCTGCAGCAATGGCAGAACCACCACAGATAGAAGAACCAACGCCCACCAGGGTAGCTGCATTCTTGGAAATATTCATGGTCTTGTGCAACACCCAGGCAATAATCAGGGAAATTGCAATGGTACTGATGATAATAGGCAGGGACTCAAAGCCAGTGCGGATTACAATGCTGAGATTCATGCCGAAGCCCAGGAAAACAACTGCAGCCTGCAAAATAAACTTAGAAGTCCAGTTGATACCAGTGCCAGCCTTGCCCTTATCCTGCCAGAACATGGTAATAACCATACCAGCTAAAATGGCAATAACTGCACCACCGATAATAGGGAACTGCTGGCCCAGAATCCAGGATGGCACTGCCAGCAAGAAACAAATCAAAATACCCCAAAACTTGTCTTTCATGTTTTTAGCTCCTTTACATTAATATATATAAATTAAACCTTAACCTTACGACGTGTAAATTATAATATTTACTATACCAAAAGTAAAATTATCTATTACAATATACCTATAAAATATTTTTATCGATAAAAATTGTAAAGGAGCATTGCCATGCTGGATTTCCGCGTTAATACTTTGGATGATGTTATCATGAAACACGATTTTGATTTTATCTGGGAAAAGGGCAGCATTTACAGCCATAAATACCGCCAGTTTATCCAGGAGCTTTCTCAAAACCACTAAATTCTGAAAATAATTCTATAGTATTAATCTGCCAGCCACTTGCGCATGGTCTTCTGCAGCACTCTCAGATCCAGTGGCTTGGCAATATGCTCATTCATGCCTACAGTTTTTGCCGCATGGACATCCTCTGCAAAGGCATTAGCGGTCATAGCCACAATTGGCACAGTCTTGCAGTAGTGGCTCTCATGGGCACGAATGGCACGGGTTGCATCGTAACCATTCATCACTGGCATCTGTACATCCATGAAAACGATGTCATAATATCCCTCTGCATGAGTCAGCACAGCATCCGCAGCTTCCTTGCCATTAGGGCTGTCTTCTACCAAGCTCTGTAAAAAAGCACCGTCAATAATACGTTCACTCATTTTTTTACTTCAACCGCCTTCTCTTTTACTCTGTTAGCACTTATTATTGTTATTCTTACTATTAATAGTTGTTATCAAAAACCACTCAAAACTTACTCAAAATATATCTATTTTTATTAGCAATAATATACCAAAATTTTCAAAAAATACTCAATACTTTTTGGGAAAAATTTCACAAAATATAAGGAAAAAAGTCCTGTAGTACTTTGTCGTACTAAAAAACCTATTAATATGACAATATTCCAGGCTTTGCAGCAACAAAAAAAGACGACTGCTTTCGCAATCGTCTTTTTTCCTTGCCATCCATTTGCTTCGCAAATACATGGCCTCTAACCGGCAATTCCCTAATCTCCCAGGCCGTCTCCAGCCAAGTACCTTCGGCGTTTATGTGCTTAACTACTGTGTTCGGTATGGGAACAGGTGGAACCACATAGCTAACATCACCGGATTATGGTATACATTTTCATGTACACTCAAAACTATACAGAAACATTAATGAATTAATTTTTTCATCATC
>JAFPCE010000082.1 GCA_017390245.1 Selenomonadaceae bacterium | reverse complement strand
TTCAATATCCTCGCCAGTCTTTACCAGAAACTCAGCGGATTTGGTAATCTTGTCGTAAACATTACGGCAGAACTGGTCAATATTAGGATGTGCACAATCACGGAGAGAAATACCCATGGTAATAGTGCGGACATCCAGCTTATTCTCAGTGATCATGCGGTTTGTTTCCATTATATTATCAATAGTAATCACTACATTAATCCCCCTATGTAATTATACGTAATTATACGTTATGCATAATATTAAAGATTTCCTGGTTCTGAACCTTAATATCCAGCTCCATTTCAGCACCTGCAGCCTTCATATCCTTCTGGATATCAGCCAGCTTCACGCTGTCATCAGTAAGCTCAGCCATCATAATCATATTAAAGAAGCCATCCATGATATTTTGATTTACGCTAAGAATATTAACCTTTTTCTGTGCCAGGATATTGCTGACTGAAGCAATAATGCCCACTCTATCTTTGCCAACGATGGTAACAACCAGTTTCATATCATTCTCTCCTCTTCCTGTATACAATTTCTCTTATTAAATATAGACATTTGTTCACGCCTATAGTATTGTATTATACCACATAGCTATGGATTGATTAACTATTTTTTGCAAAAAACTAGCTATTTTATAACAAATTTTATATACTAGTACAAGTACAGAGGAGAAATGTATTTTTAAGGAGTAAATATGATTACAGACGAAATGATTCAGGAAATTAACTATCTTTCCCGCAAGCAGCGTTCTGAGGGACTGAATGATGAGGAAAAGCAGCGCCAGCAGTTTCTGCGCCGTGCCTATATCGATGCCATGAAAACCAACCTGAAATCCATATTAGACAATGTGGAAATCGTGGATAAGGATAAAATGCCGCCTGAGGAACAGCACCTGGTACACTAAAAACTAAATTCTATAGTAAGTAAAGGACCGTAACATCAAATGATGCTATGGTCTTTTATAATTTCACACGTAAATCTATATTGTCATTTTATATTTCCCCCCAGCAAAAAAGCCTGAGAGCCATAAAGCTCCCAGGCTTAATTTTTACCTGAAATCAAATCAGCTATCTGCTAATCAGATACCTGCCTGCTCCTTTAATGCAGCTGCTCTGTCAGTGTGTTCCCAAGGGAGGTCAATGTCAGTACGGCCAAAGTGACCATAAGCAGCAGTCTGAGCATAGATTGGACGGCGGAGATCCAGCATCTTGATGATGCCAGCTGGACGCAGGTCAAAGTTCTTGCTAACCAGTTCCTCTAATACACGGTCATCAACCTTGCCAGTACCGAAGGTCTCAACCATGATGGATACAGGAGTAGCTACGCCAATAGCGTATGCCAGCTGTACCTCTGCTCTGTCAGCCAGGCCTGCAGCAACAATGTTCTTTGCTACATAACGAGCTGCATAAGCACCGGAACGGTCAACCTTTGTTGGATCCTTACCGGAGAATGCACCGCCGCCATGACGAGCCATACCACCATAGGTATCAACGATAATCTTACGGCCAGTTAAGCCGCAGTCACCCTGAGGTCCTCCGATAACGAACTTGCCAGTAGGGTTGATGAAGTACTTGGTCTCATCACTTAAGAGCTCAGCTGGAACAACAGCCTTGATAACATGCTCAATGAGGTCCTTGCGAATCTGCTCTAAGGAAACAGCCTCATCATGCTGAGTAGAGATAACGATAGTATCAATAGCTACAGGCTTGCCATCCTCATAAGCAACGGTAACCTGTGTCTTGCCATCTGGACGGAGATAAGGCAGAGTGCCGTTCTTGCGAACCTCAGTTAAGCGGCGGGACAGGCGGTGTGCCATAGCGATAGGCAGTGGCAGATATTCTGGAGTCTCGTTGCAGGCATAACCAAACATCATGCCCTGGTCACCAGCACCAGTAGCCTCAGCCTCATCCATTTCACCCTCACGAGCCTCTAAAGCACTGTCAACGCCCTGAGCAATATCTGGGGACTGCTCATCTAAGGAAATTAAAACACCGCAGGTATCAGCATCAAAGCCAAACTTTGCACGGTTATAGCCAATGTTTCTGATGGTGTTGCGGACAATCTTTGCAATATCCACATAGCAGGAAGTGGAAATCTCACCAGCGATGTGTGCCTGGCCAGTAGTAACTAAGGTCTCACATGCTACACGGCCCATTGGATCCTGCTCTAAGATAGCATCTAGAATGCTGTCAGAAATCTGGTCAGCGATTTTGTCAGGATGGCCCTCAGTAACGGACTCGGAAGTAAATAATAATCTCTTTGCCAAAAAAAACGCCTCCTTATTGTAAGGTAAATAAAATATCTATCGAAATATGAATCCATCTGATTTGTCTCTTCATAAACAAATACATAATACACATAAAAAAACTCTCTACAACGAGAGAGTTTAAAAATTCTCATCTCGCAGGCATACGCCTTCAGGATTTAGCACCATTTTGACCTTCGTCAGTGGTTGCTGCGATTTCATCGGGCCAGTCCCTCCATCGCTCTTGATGAGTCCATATTTCATTGGTGACTCCACAGAGTCTAGATGTATATTACATTATCATCAGATAAATGTCAAATTTTTTCTTTTTCAATATCATCTCTATTCTTTCTTCTTTGTAGTTCAAAAGTATTATGCTATAATATACTGAATACAGAAAGGAGAACAATATCGTGTTACTCATTTATTGCTTTGCTATTTGCTGGTTTGTTTATGCCGCCAAAAGCACATATACAGTCATGACCCATTCTCCAGAGGACACAGAACAGGAGGCCAGAGAACTGGCAGAACACTGGGCCCTGGAACAGCATATTTCCAAGATTAATTTTGCCAGACTGCTGTGGTTTGGCTTTATGGTTTTAGTCATAGTAGATATTATAGGCTTCAGCCTGACTTACAATTTTGTTTTAGCTGCAGACCAGACCATTTACCACAAGATTGCCATGTTTGTTGCTATTGTGGTTTTATTCTCCCTGGACCAGGTTATCTCCTGCCGCCAGCTGATACGCATAACTGGTGCCATGCAGATGCCAGATTTAAGTCCAAAAGTACTTGAGCGCTGGATTCGCATGAATACCCAGGACATTGCCTCCCTCAGCTCCATTGCAGCCGTATGCAAGCTGACAGCATCCTTCCAGCTTCTGCTATACACCGTCATTGACGCCATGCGCTAACTCGTATCAGAATTATATGTTAAGACACAAAAGGGCTTCGATAATCGAAGCCCCTTTTTATATACATATTAATATTAAGAGTTCCCGATATATACCCTAAAACGTGAGAGCGTTCTGTGTATGGTATACATTGGGGCTAGAGAAAAATTTACTTAATCATATCATTCTGAATCATATACTCTGCAATCTGCAGTGCATTCAATGCCGCGCCCTTTCTAATCTGGTCACCGCATACCCAGAAATTCAGCGCATTCTCAGTGGAGAAGTCCTTACGGATACGGCCTACCTCTACATCATCCTTGCCTGCAGTATCAAGAGGCATTGGATAAATCTGCTCATCAGGATTATCAGTTAAGATAACACCTGGGAATGCAGCCAGCACCTCGCGGGCCTTTTCTACAGAAACCTCATTTTCAAACTCAACATTAACAGACTCAGCATGGCTGCGCATAACTGGAACACGGACAGTAGTAGCAGTTACCCGGATATCATCGTCACACATAATCTTCTTGG
>JAFPCE010000012.1 GCA_017390245.1 Selenomonadaceae bacterium | reverse complement strand
AGTGCCGGCGTATGGGCATTGAGGTCCTGCCACCGGATATTAATGCCAGTGATGTTTCCTTTAGTGTTGATGGCAAGGCTATCCGCTTTGGTCTGGCAGCTATTAAAAGCGTAGGTGAAGCAGCCCTTACCAGCCTGGTGGGGGAACGCAAGGAAGGCGGTGCCTTTGAATCCTTAATGGATTTCTGTACTCGTGTAGATATGCGCACTATTAACAAGCGAATTATTGAAAATTTCATCCGCTGTGGTGCTTTCGATTCACTGGGAGCTAAGCGTGCCCAGCTGCTGGATGCCCTAGAGGCTACTGTGGATGCTGCCAGCGTGGCCCAGAAGGATAAGGCCAGCGGCCAGTATTCTCTTTTCTCCGATGAGGAGCTGATGGAGGTTTCTGAGGTAAAGCTCAGGGATATGCCGGAACGGCCAAAAAGTGAGCTTCTGGCCTGGGAAAAGGAGATTACCGGCTTTTACATTACAGGACATCCTCTGGATGAGTATGCAGCAAAGCTTAATGGCTTGACTCCTATTAAGCATGTTATTGATGGCAACATCCAGGATGGGAAGAAAATCAAGCTGGGAGGTCTCATAGTGGATGCAGACCGCCGTACCACTAAAAAAGGAGACATGATGTGTTTCCTGCGTCTGGAGGACTTTACCCATAGCATTCGTGTGGTAGTGTTCCCGCGTAATTTCTATGAGTGTATGAATTTACTAGTGCCAGATACGGCAGTACTGATTCACGGACGGGTAAATTATGCTGATGACGACAGAGACCCCATTCAGATGATTGCTGAACGCATAGAATTGTTATCTGAGTACAAGCCTGATTTTTACATTGCTATTAAAAAGGAACAGGAATCTCAGGAAATCTATGATAAACTGAAGGAGATTTTTAACAGGCATCATGGTGATAATGTGGTGTATATGTATTTCTTAGCCAGCAAGAGGCTCATCAAGAATCAGGAAAATTTCTGGATAGATGGTTCTGATGAGGTGCAGCAGGAAATACGTGAACTTTTAGGTGAGGACAGTCTGAAAACTCGTTAAAGGAGTGAAGCTTTTATGTGGGTATCAATTTTTATTGCCAGAGATGAAGCACAGTGTGATGAGATAATGAATAAACTGGATAGTGCCGGTATTATGAATCGTGTGCGCCCTGGAGCAGATAAGAAAAAAGGCAGGCAGATTGAAGTTCAGGTTATGGAACAGGATGCAGCAGATGCCCAGGATGCTTTATTTATATAGGATATATTTTTGACAGATTTTATAATAGATATGGAGTTTTGAATGTTAAGATGTGATTCTAAGATTGGAATATTTTTACTGAGCTGTGAGCATTTTATTGCAGATTTTTATGGTAATTTTCTGCCAGTATTGCTGCCAGTTATTATGGTACAGCTGGGGATGTCACTGACTATGTGTGGCATGCTGGTTATGGTTATGTCCCTGGCCAGCAATCTGATACAGCCATTTTTAGGATATTTTGTGGACAGGCATAACTGCAGCTGGATGCTTTTGGTGGCCATTCCTCTCAGTGGTCTTCTGGTAAGCATGTTTGGCTATGTGCCAAATCAGCCACTTTTGTTTATCTTGTGCGCCCTTTTAGGCTCTATGGTAGCTGTCATGCATCCAGTGGGCACTACGCTTTTGGGAAAGGTTTCTTCTTATAGAAATCTGGGCAAAAGCATGTCCTTTTATATAGTAGGCGGCAACATAGGTTTTGCTATAGCACCAGTTATCGTTACGGCTATACTGGCTGCCTATGATATTAAGTACCTGCCAGTAATGGCTATCCCAGGTATTGCTTTAGCTCTGGGTATGTATTTTGTTAAAATGCATACCCTTTCTACCGCCAATGAAAAGGCAAGGGATAGAAACAGCGATGAATCCATGAAGCTGGGAGAGATATTTAAAAACCGTTCCGTGCTGAAAATCAATCTGGCTATGGGCATGCGCTGCTGGACTCATGTGGCCGTTACTATGTTTTTGCCAATGCTGCTGATTGAGCAGGGCTATAGTAAGATGATGTCAGGAACACTTTTAGGTATTTTTCTTATCGGTTCTGCAGCAGGAGGCTTGCTAGGTGGTGTTTTAGGGGATAAATTCATGCATAAAAGGATTATGATTTATTTCCTGGCTTTAGGCGTTGTACCAATTATTTTCTTTTTCACCCAGCCTGTAGGAAGCGTTATTTCAACCGTTGCTCTGTTTCTGGGTGGTGCATGTCTGCAGGCGCCTCAGCCAAGCTCTATTGTCTGGACAGGTAAATTGATGCCTCGCTATATCGGTGTCGCATCCGGTATGATGATGGGACTTTGCTTTGCCATCGGCAGTGTTGGTGCTGCTGTTACAGCTGCTATGGGAGACTATATTGGCCTGCATACTGCTATGCTGCTGAGTGCTGTGCCTATGCTGGCAGGAGCGCTGCTGCTGATTTTTATACCATATCCGCAAAAAGCAAATTAAATAATTTAAAATATTTAATTGAATAAATTGCTATGGAGTGCCTATGTTGAAAGCATAGGCATTCTGTGCTATAATACATAAGTTATATTGTCTAATTAATTAACCTTATTATGAAAGTGAGGCGAAATCTTTGTCTGCAATTACTTATGAATTAGTAAAGCAGGACCCTGTAACTGGGGCTCGTGCTGGTATTATACATACACCACATGGCAGCTTTCCTACACCAATTTTTATGCCGGTAGGAACACAGGCTACCGTTAAAGGCGTTTCTCCTGAGGACTTAAAGGAGATGGGTGCTGGGATTATCTTAAGTAATACCTACCATCTGTTTCTGCGTCCAGGTTCCCAGCTGGTTAAAGAAGCTGGCGGCCTGCACAAGTTTATGAACTGGGATGGAGCTATCCTCACCGATAGTGGCGGTTTCCAGGTATTCAGCCTGGGAGAACTGAGAAAAATTACTGAAGAGGGTGTAACCTTCCGCTCCCATGTGGATGGTTCAAAAAAGTTTTTATCTCCT
>JAFPCE010000081.1 GCA_017390245.1 Selenomonadaceae bacterium | reverse complement strand
GGCAGGATGGCCAATAAGAAGCTCCTTGGAGCGCGGTCTTGCATACATAGCCTGCTCTAAGAAGGCACGGAATTTCAGCTCTGTAGCAGACACAGGCATACCCATGGTATGGCCGGAACGGGCTACAAAGATAACCCCGGCTACCAGCACGCCAAACAAAACTAAAAGAGTCTTAACCTTTACTGGCATATCCAGCAGGAGGCGGAACTGATCTATAAAGCCCTGGGTATCATCCATTTTGCCGTCAAATACGTCAAAGCGCTGCAAGAAGGCAATAGCCACCAGAATAATCGGCATAATAAAGGTCAGCTTGATGCCTCTGAAAATATTTACCTCCAGCAAATACTCTGTATCTGCTAAAGAACCAGAAAGGTATGCCGCACCAATATATGACATTATACCACACACAAACAGGGCACAAATGCCTGTACCGATTATTTTAATAAGGGCAGTCTGCTTTTCTGCCACCTTCTCACGTATACGGTCCAGCTGCCAGATTACAGCAATAGCTGGGAAGACATTAGCGCTGACCAGAGCAGCCACTACACGTATCTTATTGCCATGGCCCATTAAGACAGGTACTACAGCAATAAGACCTAACAGGATTAAGAGGCCATATAAATACTTACCCTTGAGAGCTGGCAATACCAGCGTTAAATACAGCAGTCCTGCTGCTACCACGCCTAATACCACAAAGGCTCTCACAAAGCCACCTGGGTAGAAGTGAGCATAGGTATCAGCCTTGCCCATGGCAAAGCCCTGGCTCACCAGTTTATCCCTGGTACCACTGATGTACATGAGATTTGTCTCTAAAAGGCTCATGCCAGGAGCTGGCTTGTCAAATATCTTTAACAGATTGATGCGGATATTGCGCTCACCGTCAGTAGTTCCCCAGCGGTCAATAGCCTCAGCCACCTTCATTTTCTTCTGCTCATCCTTTGGAATAGAGTAAAGACGGGCTGATTTATAATCAATATCCTTAGCAATATCCAGCATGCCATTCTGAGGATAGAACTGCAGCTGGGTAACGCCCTCAATCATGCCCAGGGTCAAGCCCCGTTTCTCTATCTGCTCTGCAGTGTAGTCCACTTCATCAGGGGCACCTAAAGCCTGGGAACCAGAGAATACAATACCGGAAATCTTGTAGCCATCAAGACGCTTAAAGAAGGCATCTACATCCTCCTTAGTACAGCCGTTGTAGTTGGTTGGTCTGGCCATAACATAGAAACCGCCTGCATTAACTGCTGCCAGCTCATCTGTTGGCATGCCCAGATCCATCTTTTCAAAGGCCTCAAAGCTGTCCTTAACCTCCAGGATGTTCTGACCGCTGACATTTAGCAGCTTTACCCTGTCACTGCCTAAGCGGCGCAGAAGGTCCTCATGCACCTCCTGGAAAATCTTGCTGTCCCTGGAGCTTACATAGATATAAGTGCCCTTAACCTGGCCACTCTCCACCAGCTGGCGCCAGTTGGTGTCAGTCATAGCTCCGCTATAATAATTTGCCAGCAGCTGGCTGCCATTTACAGCAGTTGCCTTGCCGTTAACATTAAATTTCTTGAAGGTAGTTTCATATACTGCCAGAGAGGTAATGCCGGCCTCCTTCACCTGGGCCATAACATCCTCAGTGGCCATGCCTTCACGCTGGGCCAGCTCTACTACATCCTCATAATCCATTACCAGCTCAATGGTATTGTTAGCCACTTCTACCTCATGGCGCTGGAAATCAATGGCCAAGGATGCTATCAGGCCTGCAATAATCAGCACTATCAGCAGCTTGTTATATTGAAAGCTCTTCATATATCTTGCACCAAACCTTTATATTTCTGAGCGGTGCTGGCTGGCGTGAATAATCACCTGGCCCTCTGCCTGCTCAATATCATCAACCTCTGCCTTTACAGGCATGCTTTGCAAATCAAACAGCAATATATCACCAAAGAAATTGCCAATAACCGCCTTGCCTAAAACTGCATTGCGGATATCTAAATGTGTCATGTGGAAATACACACCGCCATTTTCAGCAAAAACTATGCCTTCTAAGTTTACCTGGGCTGTCCTGCCCAGCAGCTTAAACTCTCCAGTAGCTGTCAGTTTTTCCCTGTCCATGGTGGTCTGGATATTATCCAGCTTTTCCAGCTTGCGCACCAGAAGCTCCTGCAATGCCTCCTGGGTAATAATCCCAGTCAGCTCCAGCTTATCAGCAGACTGCACCGCTGAACCATCCCGGCTGTCAAGGGCCGACATGTCACAGCGCACATTTTCTCCCAGCAAGGTAAGCTTTTCCACCCTTATCTGGCCTATAACAGCCTTATGGGCTTCAATATTTACCTTGTCCAGCTGGCCTGCCAAAAGCATTGCTCCTGGCACTGTATCCACCTTAACACTGACTGATTCAGCCTGGGTAGCATCCTTGATGCGGGTTGCCATGGTCTGCTGCACCAGTCCTGGAATAATCAGCTGGGAAAATGCTGCCAGTAGCAGCAATATTGCTATAACTACAGTAAATGTTTTACGCAAAACAGGAACCTCCCGCCAGCTTACAGCTGGTGATTTGCCTTGGCATGCAGGAAGGCTTCAATGAACATGTCAATATCGCCATCCATAACAGCCTGGGTATTGCCAGTTTCAGCATTGGTACGATGATCCTTAACCATGTTATATGGATGGAACACGTAAGAGCGAATCTGGCTGCCCCATTCGATTTTCTGCTGGTCACCCTCTAAAGCTGCCAGCTCCTTTTCCTTCTTTTCCTGCTCTAACTCAAAGAGCTTTGCTCTCAGCATGCGCAGACACTGCTCTCTGTTCTGCAGCTGGGAACGCTGATTCTGGCACTGAACCACAACGCCAGTTGGCTCATGGGTCATGCGCACAGCAGAGGAGGTCTTGTTGATATGCTGGCCGCCAGCACCACTGGCACGGTAGGTATCAACGCGAACCTCGTCCATATTAATATCAACTTCTACAGCGTCATCAATTTCTGGCATAATATCGCAGGCACAGAAAGAGGTATGACGGCGTGCTGCAGAGTCAAATGGTGAAATACGTACTAAACGGTGTACACCCTTCTCAGACTTCAGGAAGCCATAAGCATTGTGTCCCTTTATCATCAGGGTTGCAGACTTAACACCAGCCTCATCACCTGGCAAAAGGTCAGCAGTTTCTACAGTAAAGCCATGACGCTCGGCATAGCGGCCATACATTCTCAGCAGCATGCTGGTCCAGTCCTGGGCTTCAGTGCCGCCGGCACCGGCATGCAGTGTCAGAATAGCATTGTTGCCATCGTATGGGCCAGAAAGCATAACCTCCAGCTGCAATTCCTCCAAAGCACGGTCCACAGCCTCCATGTCAGCCTTCACATCGGCCTCCATGCTTTCGTCCTTTTCCTCCATGCCAATTTCCCACATAACCTGTACGTCGTCAAACTTGGCCAGAAGTGCCTCATACTTGTCTACACTGATTTTAACATCATTTAATTCCTGGTTAATCTTCTGAGCTAATTCAGCGTCATCCCAAAAAGTAGGCTCGCCCATTTTATACTCAAGCTCAGCGATTTTTTCTTTTTTGTTAGTGACATCCAGCGCCTTTTCCATCTCCGCTAAACGTCCCTGGAGAGCCGTTATTTCTGGCTTTAAATCCTCCAGCATCTTCTCACATCTCCTTATTTATCTCTGCCGCAGCAATTCTTGTACTTTTTGCCACTGCCACATGGGCATGGATCATTGCGGCCAATTTTCTCAGTATTTTTAACTGGCTTTTTCTTCTGTGCCTCTGCAGGCTCAGAGTCATCACCATGAGTAGCCTTAGCTGCTGCCAAGCGCTGCTCAGATTCACGCTCCATAGCCTCCTGCTGTTCCTGGGTAATAATGTTTACTCTGAACATCAAGGATGCGATGTCACTCTGAATAGTATCAATCATCTGGCCAAACATATCATGGCTCTTAATCTTGTACTCAACCAGTGGGTTGCGCTGGCCATAAGCCAGAAGGCCAATACCCTCACGAAGCATATCCATGCGGTCCAGATGCTCCATCCAGCGGTTATCAACTACCCGCAGCATGATAATCTTCTCCAGCTCACGCATATTCTCTTCACCGAAGAGCTCCTCACGCTGCTTGTAGGCCTCATCAGCCAGATTGTGGAGGAATTCCTGAATCTCATCACGGCTCATTTCCTCTAAGGACTCAACAGTCATGCGGTCCTTAGGTGCATAAATGGACTCTGCATCCTTAATGAGCCCATCCAGTGTCCACTCCTCTGGATAAAGCTTCTCGTTGGCATACTGGTTCATCTCAGCCTCAATAATGCCATCAATCATGTTCATGATATGGTCACGGAGGTTGTCACCAGAGAGTACCTTGCGGCGCTCGGAGTAAATAACCTTGCGCTGCTGATTCATAACATCATCATACTCCAGGACATGCTTACGCATATCGAAGTTACGGCCCTCCACCTTCTTCTGGGCATTCTCAATGGACTTGGTAATCATCTTATGCTCAATAGGATCATCCTCGCCCATGCCTAAGCGGTCCATAATGTGGGCAATATTGTCAGAGCCAAAGAGACGCAGCAAATCATCCTCTAAAGACAGATAGAAGCGGGATTCACCTGGGTCACCCTGACGGCCGGAACGTCCACGGAGCTGGTTATCAATACGGCGGGATTCATGGCGCTCAGTACCTACAATGTAGAGACCACCAAGCTCCATAACACCTTCACCCAGCTTAATATCAGTACCACGGCCGGCCATGTTGGTAGCGATGGTTACAGAACCCTCCTGGCCTGCGCCGGCAATGATTTCTGCTTCCTGCTCATGGAACTTTGCATTCAGCACGTTATGAGGGATGCCCTTCTTATCTAAGATACGGCTCAGCTCCTCAGACTGCTCAATGGAGGTAGTACCAATCAGAATAGGCTGGCCAGTAGCAGAAATTCTCTCTACATCGTTAGCTACAGCCTTGTACTTAGCACGCTTGGTCTTGTAGATAACATCTGGGTGGTCAATGCGGATAACAGGCTTGTTGGTAGGAACTACTACAACTGGCAGCTTGTAAATCTTCAGGAACTCATCTTCCTCAGTCTTGGCAGTACCAGTCATGCCGCCCAGCTTGTTGTACATGCGGAAATAGTTCTGGAAGGTAATGGATGCCAGAGTCTGGGACTCTCTGCGGACCTCAACCCCCTCCTTGGCCTCAATAGCCTGATGGAGGCCATCAGAGTAACGGCGGCCTTCCATGAGACGGCCAGTAAACTCATCAACGATAACTACTTCGCCATTTTTAATTACATAATCTCTGTCACGCTTCATCAGGGACTTTGCTCTGAGAGCAGCCATGAAGCAATGGGACATCTCAATATTCTCAGCATCATAAAGGTTCTTGATGCCTAAAATCTTCTCTACCTTTGGTACAGCGCTGTCAGCAGGGGTTACAGTCTTCTGCTTCTCATCAACAGTGTAGTCCTCCCCTTCCTTCAGCTGCTCTACAGCCTTAGCCATGTGTACATAAGTATCAGTAGACTTGGAGCCAGGACCGGAAATAATCAATGGAGTTCTGGCCTCATCTATGAGGATACTATCCACCTCATCCACGATGGCAAAGTTCAGCTCACGCTGCACCATCTGGTTCAGGTCAACTACCATGTTGTCACGGAGGTAATCAAAGCCGTACTCGTTGTTAGTACCAAAAGTAACATCACAGTTATAAGCAAATTTACGCTCAGGGAAATCCATATCATGTCTGATAAGACCAACGGTTAAGCCCAGGAAATTGTACAGACGGCCCATTTCAATGCTATCGCGCTTTGCCAGATAGTCATTAACTGTTACCATGTGCACGCCCTTGCCAGTCAGTGCATTCAGATAGGTTGGCAGAGTTGCTACCAGGGTTTTACCTTCACCAGTACGCATCTCAGCGATCTTGCCCTCATGGAGGCAGATACCACCAATAAGCTGTACATCAAAGTGGCGCATGCCCAGTACACGGGAGGATGCTTCTCTGACCACAGCAAAGGCCTCTGGCAGAATATCATCCAGAGTTTCACCGTCAGCTAAACGGTCCTTGAACTTCTCTGTATAGCCAGCTAAAGTAGCATCGCTTAAGTTGTGCAGCTCCTCCTCATAGGAATTAATCTTCTCTACGATTTTTCCCATGCGCTTTAATTCTTTATCATTATTATCGCCTAAAAAACGCTTAAAAATACCTAACAAGGCTTTTCACTCCCATAATAAAATTGTGCATAAAAACATAGATACTATTTAGTTTACCAAACTATTAATTAGAAGTCAAAATTACTTGCATATTAAAAAGGGAGTGTCCGGAGACACTCCCTGAAATTCAAATCTGCCAGGAAACTGTAATTTATTTGTTATCAGACTGAATTAAACCATACTTGCCATCATCACGGCGGTAAACTACACAAACCTCTTCTGTGTCACCATCACGGTATACAAAGAAATTATGGTTCAGCAGGTTCATCTGCATAATAGCTTCTTGCACGTCCATAGGCTTAACCACGAATTTCTTTCTCTTAACAACTGGGAAATCATCCACATCGTCTTCAACCTTGGCAATAGAAGATGCTGCAAATGCGTCCATCATAATAGTATCATCCCGGAGACGGCGCTGCATCTTAGTCTTATGCTTGTGAATCTGGCGCTCTAACTTCTCAACCACCAAATCGATAGCCTCGTACATATCCTTGCTTTCTTCCTTACCACGAAGCAAAACGCCTTGAACAGGGACTGTAACCTCCACAATGTGACGTTCTTTTGACACTGTCAGGAGTGCAGATATCTCGCCTACTTCTTTGAAGTAACGGGTAACCTTGCCGATTCTCTTCTCAACATACTCCTTCAGTGCAGGTGTTATTTCGACATTCTTTCCTCGAATAGTGAATGCTGGCATATAACACAACCCCTTTCATGTTTCCTATGTTTATATAATTCTCCATAAATGTAACAATCCCTGCAAAAATGATAAATTTTTTTAAAAAATTGTAAAGCTGTGAAAAATCAGCTTTTCTATCTTAGCCAGACTAGCTGATAATATCTCTAAAAAACCGCAAAAAAATAATCCAGCAGGAACTGGATTATTTCTCAAAACAAAATTACTGCTTCACAACATTAGCAGCCTGCGGACCACGAGCACCGTCCACAATTTCAAACTCTACAGCCTGACCTTCGTTCAAGGTTTTAAAGCCGTCATCCTGAATTGCTGAGAAATGAACGAATACATCGCTGCCATCTTCTCTCTCAATGAAGCCATAGCCCTTTTCAGTGCTGAACCACTTAACCTTACCTAACATGCTATTGTCCTCCCTACGATGCGAGTAACTTGTCTACGGAAACAAGTATAGTATCAACAGTAGAAAAAGTCAAATTTCTTTTGTATTATTTTGTAGTGGTTCTTAAAAAAATTATGCTGCAGTCAATAAACGACATCTTTTCGCTTGCAAAAAACGAAACTTTTAAAGCACCTCAGATAAAAATGCCTTAGTGCGCTCCTCTTTTGGATGCTCAAAAACTTCTTCAGGAGTGCCCTGCTCTAAGATGACACCATCAGATACAAACAGCACTCTGTCCCCTACCTCACGGGCAAAGCCCATTTCGTGAGTTACTACTACCATAGTCATGCCTTCCTTAGCCAGGTACTTCATAACGTTTAAAACGCCCTTTACCATCTCTGGGTCCAGAGCAGAAGTAGGCTCATCAAACAGCATAACCTTTGGCTGCATAGCCAGGGAACGGGCAATAGCCACACGCTGCTGCTGGCCGCCGGAAAGCTGTGGCGGATAGGCATCGGCCTTGTCTGCCAGGCCAACAGATTCAAGAAGTTCTCTGGCAAAGGTTTCAATATCTTCCTTAGCCCTTTTGCGAACCTTCATAGGCGCCAGCATGATATTCTGCAATACAGTCATGTGAGGAAACAGATTAAAATGCTGGAATACCATGCCAATCTCCTCACGGACCTTGTTAATATCGTTAGCATGGTGGGTGATTTCCTGACCATGTACCACAATAGTTCCCTCAGTAGGCTCCTCCAAAAGGTTCATGCAGCGCAAAAGAGTACTCTTGCCGGAACCAGATGGTCCGATAATAACCACAACCTCCTGGGGATTAATATGTAAATCGATGCCCTTTAAAACATCATGTCCATCAAAGGACTTATGTAAATTCTTTATATCAATCATTTTGTACCCAGCCTTTTCTCCAAGAATGCAACAAACCTTGAAATAGTTAAGGTCATTATCAAGTAAATAATAGCAACGCAGATCCAGATTTCCAGAGAACCATAGGTGCGGGCTATAATCAGCTGGCCTCTGCGGGTCAGCTCCTCAAAACCAATAACAGAAACCAGGGAAGAATCCTTCAGCAAAGCAATAAATTCATTGCCGAGAGGTGGTACTATATTTCTGAAGGCCTGCGGAATAATGATATACCACATAGTCTGCCACCAGGTCATGCCCAGAGAACGGCCAGCTTCCATCTGTCCATCATCAATAGCCTGGATACCAGCGCGGAAAATCTCTGCAATATACGCACCACTGTTAATACCGCAGGCAGTAATTGCCGCAATAAAAGGATCTACTCTGTTGCCCAGAAGCACAGGCAATGCGAAATAAATCAAAAAGATCTGTACCAGAAGCGGTGTACCGCGAAGAAAGTCTACATAAACAGCAGCCAGCCACCGCAGTGGTCTGATATTAGAAACCCTGGCCACACCTACAAACATACCGATAACCAGACCTATTGCCACGGAAATAGCAGTAATCTGTATAGTAATACCAGCACCTACTATCAGCAAAGGTATGGAATTTATCATTAAATCAATATTTAAATCCATAGCTCGACACCCTACCTATCATAAAAGTTTATAACAGAAATATTATATTTAACACCTACATCTCTGTCAATGTAAATACTAAATATTATGCAAGATTACTGTATATTTTTACATGCAGCCTTGTGCATTTTCCTCATGGTGTAATAGTAAGCTATTGTCAGCGGTACACAGGAGCCTATCCAGGCGGCAGGGCTTGCCCAGCTGGCACCTAAAAACCCAAAGCCAGCCACAAACCAGATAGCCACCACAGCACGCATAATCAGCTCCATAACCCCTGCCAGCGTTGGTACAAAGCTCTTGCCCAGACCCTGCAGGGTATTTCTGTATATAAACAGCAGCGCCAGCACCCAGTAGCAGCATCCTGTTACGCTGAGATATATCTGGCCGTATTCAATAACCTGTTGCTGGCCGTCTCCTACAAATAAATACATCAGCTTAGAGCCCAGCAGCACATTGAATATGCCTATCAGAATACTGAAACTGCCTGACATATAGATACACTGCTTCACCCCCTGGCTGATACGCTCAATTTTGCCAGCACCGTAATTCTGGGCAGTATAAGCAGCCATGGCAATGCCAAAGGACATCATAGGCATCAGAGCAATGGTTTCCACCTTCTGGGCTGCCGCATAAGAAGCTACTGCCACAGGCCCCAGGCCGTTTAAAGCCACCTGCAGGATAACTGCACCAATGGCAATAATAGACGTCTGAAAAGCCATAGGCAGTGCCACCATAATATGCTGCTTTAAAAATTTCCAGTCTAAATAAAAATCCTGCCGCCGTACCTTCAGTACAGGCACCTTCAGCCAGATATAGGCAATACAGATAATTGCACCAATCCCCTGCGCCACCAGAATCGCCCAGGCAGCTCCCGGTATCCCCCACTGGAAAATCAAAAGAAAAAGCGGCTCTAAGATAATGTTGATAATCAGCGCTGTAGTCAGAATAATAGTAGGATGCTTGCTATCTCCCAGGGCCCTTACCAGATTGCCCTCCAGCATAAACACAGTACTAATAGGGATACCGCCAGAGATAATAGTGATAAATGCCACTGCTCCATCTAATATTTCCGGCGGAGTCTGCATCAATATTAAAAGCTGACGGGAAAACAGCACGCCTAAAATGGCCATAACCACGCCTACAACGAGAGCTATCACCAGACAGGCTGCAGCACTGCGGTGTACGCCTTCATAGTCCTTGGCTCCAAACCGCTGGCCGGTAATAATGGTAAGACCGGCTGATAAACCAATGACAAAGCCAACCATCAAAAACATGAGACAGCCTGTACAGCCTACAGCTGCCAGGGCCTCTACTCCCAAGAATCTGCCTACCAGCAAAGTATCAATAAAGCCGTAAAGCTGCTGAAAAATATTACCTGCAATCAATGGCAGTGTAAAAAACAAAATCAGCTTTGCTGGGCTTCCCTGCGTCATATCTTTAGTCACGTCTTTAGCCATCTGCCCACTCCTTCCTGTATGTATTTCCAAGTCAAATTATAGTGTCCATAAAGGCATCACAAAATTGTATTGCCTGTTACTCAAAATGTTTCGTCACAAAGCTTCTCAGCTTTTCCCTTAAATATGTATCACAGCAGCTTAAACCACCTGTTGTGGGCATCAGCTTATTGTAATGAAATATCTGCTGCCTGTTGCTATGGTAATCAGTTGGATAAGCCACCACCGCCAGCCCTTCCTTCTGAAAATTCAGCACAGCTCTTTCCATGTGAAAAGCAGATGTTACCAGAATAGGCGCCGTAAAGCCATAGCCCTCAATCAGCTCACGGCTGTACTGGGCATTCTGGCGGGTATTCAGGCTGCTGCCTTCCACTATAATATCTTCTTCCTTAACTCCCAGCCGCATCAGCTCCCGTTTAGTTAAAACAGCCTCAGCCCCTGAGTCCTCATACACCTGGCCACCGGAAACCAGTATGGGCACATGGAGGCGGTTATGTATTTCCAGCGCTGCCAGCATACGGCTGGTGGGGCTGCTGGCCAGATTGCCTTCCTCACCCATATTAGGAGTATCCTTGGTAGCACCGCCCCCCAGCAGTATGATGACATCCCCCTGGGGATTTGCAGGCTGTTCGTAGGTATTTTCCAGGCTGCTTATCAGCATGCTCCCAAACCAGTTTGTACAGGCTATATAAAAAATAAAAGTTATTATTCCCAGAATCACAGCTGGCTTTTTCACGGCTTTGTGCCACAAATACACCGCCAGCATAGCCATGACCACAATAAAAATGCCCGGTGGCAAAATAAAACTGCTGGCAAATTTCAATAAATATATCATTTACATACACACCTGCTTTCATGTATGATTATTTTAACGGGGCAGTCAGTGGCTGCCCTGGCTTGTGTAAAATATATAACTAAAGGTTTTAAAGGAGAGTTCATTATGGCTATTATTGAAAGCAATATCGTCAAGGCAAAAAACAAGGCTAACGGCAAAGGCGAAATCACCATCCAGCACATCCTGGGTGCTAACGAATTAGGTGGCAATGACATGTTTGCCAAGGTTACCATTCCTCCTGGCTGCTCCATTGGCTACCATGAGCACCATGGCAACACTGAGACCTACCACATTCTCCAGGGGGAGGCTCTCTACAGCGATAACGGCAAGGAAATGAAAATCTCTGCTGGCACTACCACCTTCTGTCCAGATGGTGAAGGCCACAGCATCGAAAACTGCGCTGCTGAAGGCGATTTAGTATTCACGGCTCTTATTACCAAAAGCCTCTGATTTCTAAATATTTAGCACCATATTACAGGCTATAAGCAAAGGCTCCTCAGTAATTACTGAGGAGCTTTTTCTGTCCATAATGGAATCATTAAAGTAAAACATGTGCCCTTGCCCAGCTCACTATCTAGTGTAATGCCAATATCATGGCTGTCTGCAATCCAGCGGGCAATGGAAAGGCCCAGACCAGTTCCTCCCACTTCACCAGCAGTTTTGGTACGGGAAGAGTTAACACGGAAAAACCGCTGGAAGACCTTTTCCTGGTTTTCCGGCGCAATACCTAAGCCGGTATCCTGAATATCTACCTTCATATAATTGGTCATTCTCACAGAGCTCAGGGTGATTTTACCACCCTTTGGCGTATACTTCATGGCATTATCCAGGAAAATACGCAGCATCTGCTTCATAACCACCTTATCTGCAAATATCATGCCGGCATCATTGTGCAGCAGCTCTGTTTCATGGTCCTACACTGTTAATTCCAGCTTTTTATAAACATCATGTATCAAAGCCTGCAGGTCTAGCGGCTGTTTGTTAATAATCTGCCGTTTCTGATCTGCCCTGGCTAAAAACAGCAGCTTTTCTATCAGCTCCTGCATATCCTCAGCCTCAGAGCTGATAGCCTTCAGGCTTTCCTCCAGGGTTTCCGGATCCTCTTTGCCCCAGCGGTTCAGCATATCAGCATAGCCCTTGATAACCGTAATAGGCGTCCGCAGCTCATGGGAAGCATCTGACACGAAATGCTGCTGCTGGATAAACCCTTCCTGGATGCGCTGCAGCATGGTATTAAAGGTTTCAGCCAGCTTGGAAAGCTCATCCTGAGCCGGTGACACCTGAATTCTCCTGCCTAAATCACTAACCTCAATGGCCTGGGCTGTATCTGTCATAGTGCGGATTGGCTTCAGCAGCTTCTGGCTAAGGAAATAACCTATAATCAAAGCCAGCAGCAGCCCTGCTATCATTTCACCCAGCAGCATTTCCTGAATCAGCTCCAGCATGTGGGTTTCCGCTGTTATAGTCTTAAAGAAATGCAGCGTATAGGCCTGGCCATTCAGCAAAATTGGTACATCACGATAATAAATTATGAAATTTTCCAGACGAATAATCTGAAATTTTGGATTAGCCCATACAGGAATATGCTCCTGAATATGGCTGGCCAGCACTGCCAGTGAAGGCGAATGTTCATCACTGTCAAAAACTATGCCCCCAGAGCCGTCTGTAATCTTTAAAAATACCCCTGGAAAAACATCCAGGCGGACAATGTTAGCAGGATTAAACTCCTCATTAACAGGATGCTCCTGTATGGTAACATGACCATGCTTATCCTTTACTGCCAGAATGGTATGATCCATTTCATCATGAGGAATAGGATGCCTGCCAGCTCTTGGCATGTCACCCCTGTGCCAGCGCTCTATGCTGGGAGCCTCCACCTGAAAGCTGCAGGTCTCCTCCAGCTGCCGCAAGGTAGTGACAATGCTGATATTCATTTCTTTTTCCGCCTGGTGATACTGGGTGTAGTACAAAGCAATCACAGTAAAGCTGCTGGTAGCAAAAAGCAATATGGCAATCAGCGCCGCGTAAATCAAAGTCAGCTTCACAGAGATACGCAGCTGCTTTATGTAATTCACTGCTCCCTGATAAAGGGCCTTAGTCCTTGATAACATAACCTACTCCGCGCATGGTATAAATATATTTCTCATCAAAGCGGTCGTCCAGCTTCTGCCTCAGATAGCGTATATATACATCCACTACATTGGTATCACCCATATAGTCATAGCCCCAGACATCAGAAAGAATCTGGTCACGGGTCAGCACATTGCGCTTGTTTCTCAGCAGCATTTCCAAAAGGTCATATTCCTTCTTGGTCAGCTCCACAGACTCCTCCCCTACCATAACCTCATGGCGCAGAGTGTACATGGCCAGATTCTTCACCCGCAGCACTTCTCCTTCAGACTGTTCCCTTACTTCAGTTCTGGTACGCTTCCGCAGGGCCACGTTAATCCGTGCCAAAAGCTCTGGCGTAGCAAAAGGCTTAGTCATATAGTCATCAGCGCCAATATTCAGGCCCTTTACCTTGTCGTCGATTTCATCACGGGCTGTCAGCATGATAATAGGCACATCAGACAGTTCCCTGACTCTCTGGCAGATGGTAAGGCCATCCATTTCCGGCAGCATCACATCCAGCAGTATCAGGTCATAGTCCTCCTGCATAATCCTGTCGTAGGCTCTGCGGCCATTATCCTCTGTAGCAGCCTCAAAGCCCTCATGCTGCAGCTCCATTTGCAGAAATCTTGCAATGCGGTGCTCATCCTCAACAATTAGAATTTTTCCCTTATCTGACATTACAATACCTCTATGCTTTCTCCAGTCCTAGACCAGACAATTTATCTCTTAACATACTTTCTGCGGAACATATCCAGGAAATGCTGGCAGCTGCTGGAAAGTGTTCTGCTCTTCAGCCATGCTACTACAGTGTGGGTATAAATCTCTGCATCCTTGATATGCTTGAAAATAACCTTATCTGAGCTTGCCAGGCTGCGGGCAGAGGAAGGAACCAGAGATACACCGATACCCAGCTTGGTCCACAGCATATTCTGCACCAGACTGTCACTAACGCTCAGGATAGTTGGTTCAAATTTATTCTTGCGGCAGCGCTCCATGAAGCTGCTGCGCCAGCGTAATGGCACAATTAATGGCTTGCCCTTCAAATCATCTAGGGTAACGTACTCAGGATCATCACCGCAGTTGCACAAATCCTGATGCATAGCCAGAATCAATGGCTCATCTGGCAGTACGATGCTTTCATAGGTAGCACTGTCCACCTGGGTTCTGGTAACAGCCAGCTCAATAATATGGCTGTCTAACAGCTCCAGGATACGGGCACCATCACTTTCCCATACATTGAAATTGACTAGCGGATATTCTCTGTGAAACTCTGCCACCAGCTCAGGAATCAGCATAGCACCAGAGCTGGTTACTGTACCCAGCTTAATAGTACCAGCAATGCCAGAACCAATATCTGTTATCTCACGCAAAGTGCCATCCACCATGCCTAAAATATGTTTTACTCTGGAATAAAGCAGCATGCCTGCATCTGTCAGGCGGATACGGCGGCTGCCACGCTCAAAGAGCTGTACCCCCAGAGAAGTTTCCAGCTTCTTCATCTGTCTGCTCAGAGCTGGCTGGGCAATGCTGAGTCGGATAGCCGCATGACTGATATTACCTTCCTCAACAATGGCATAAAACGCCTGCATATCCTTTATTTCCATAATATTACCTTCCTATAACAAATTTTATATACAAACATTGTACTACTATAAAAATTTCCTAGCAAGAGACAGAAAAAAATTACAAAAATAGTATAGATTTGTCCCAATATGACAGGTAAGTTTCTCTAATAAACATAAAAAAGCCACAAGCATATACCATAATCTGAGCCTTAGTATATGTTGTGGCCATAATAGAAACTATAACTAATATTTTAAGATGCACTATAAACCAGTTTCCCCTGGCAGAAGGTTTTCTGCACCCTGACATTATTATCAAAAATAATTATATCTGCCGGCCTGCCTTTGGCTAAATTGCCGTACTCCGGCATATTGATAGATCTGGCAGGATTATAAGTTGCTGCAGCTAAAACCTCTCCCGTATAAAGCCCACCAGCCTCACCTGTACTCTCATTTATAGACGATGGCACTGCTATATCCCCTGGCAAAATTCCAGATACATTATTACCAGCAGTATTCTGGGCAAAGTTACGCACGGCATCATTCATGTGCAGCACACTGCCTGCAATAGTGCCATCAGCCAGGGTTGCCAGATTGCCCTTTACCAGCACCTGCTGGCCACCAAGCTCAGAGATGCCATCCCCCAGGCCACAGGCCCGCATGGAATCCGTTATCAGCACTACCCTGCCAGGCTTTAATCTGGCCACAATATTTTGCATAGCTGGTGCCACATGGATATTATCAGCAATCAGCTCTGCATCTGTCTGAGGGCTGTTTAACGCAGCTCCCACCATGCCTGGCCTGCGGTGATGCATGCCTGTCATGGCATTAAAAAGATGGGTTACGTGATGGATACCGTATTTTTCTATAGCTTTAGCTGACATGTCATAATCTGCTGCACTATGTCCCATGGATACTACAATGCCAGCCTCCTGACACTCTTGGATAAACTTCCTGCCCTTTTCATTATCCAGTTCCTCTGGGGCAACAGTTATTAAACGAATAATATCCTTATAAGGCTCTACCATGGCAAAATCAGCCTGCTGGATATGCTCCAGCTTCTGGGCACCTTTGTACTGAGGGCTGATAAAAGGGCCTTCCATATTAGCTCCCAGGATTCTTGCGCCCTCCAGACCAGCTTCAGCCTGCACTGCCATAGCCTGCTTCACTGCCTTTAAGGCACTGGCTATAGACTCCCTGCTGGCAGTCATAGTCGTAGGACAAAAGCTGGTAACACCATCTGCTGCCTGAGCCTTAGCCATGGCCAGCAAACCATCCACACTGGCATCCATAGTATCATGTCCCACACAGCCATGAATATGCACATTAACAAAGCCGGCACTGACGTGGCAGCCCTTAGCATCATATTCTGCCGTCACCTTGTGCTGATACTTCTTTTTATATATTTCTGTGCTGACAATATCCACTACCCTGCTGTCAAACAGCAATACGCAGTCACTATGATCCCAGAAATTCATGGTGTGAATCAATTTACCGTTTACAATAGCCTTCAGCTCATGCTTCATTTACATTCCCTCCCGCTCCCTGGACAGGAAGTTATACAAAGCTCCCAGCATGCCTGCATTGTTAGCCAGTCCCGCAAAGGCAATCTCCGTATTCTTTAACAAGGCTGGTTCCAGCACCCTGCCCATTTCCCTCTGGACCCCTGGCAAAAGCAGCTCCCCATATTCACTGATGCCGCCGCCAATAATGATTTTCTCAGGATTTAGGACGCAGCACAGCTGAGCCAGGCCATGAGCCAGCTCCCTTTCCCACAAAGGCACGTAGTTAAGGGCATCCACATCCTCTTCCTGATACCACTGGGCAAACTGCTCCAGAGAAATATCCTGAGGATTCATATCCTTAGCTTTAGCCAGCTTTTCAATTAGAACCCTGGCAGAGGCTCTCTCCTGAAAAGTCATGCCATCCTTTACTGGCATCAGGCCAAATTCACCAGCGGCATAACCTGCTCCATGATACAGCTTGCCATCAATGATAATGCAGCCGCCAATATTTGTGCCCAGGGTTAAAACCACCAGGGATTTTGCCTGCT
>JAFPCE010000011.1 GCA_017390245.1 Selenomonadaceae bacterium | reverse complement strand
GCCAAATGTCCCATTGCCAGAGGGCTTAACTGATGAAATGTATTTGCGGCAGCTGTGTGAAAAAGCACTGCCAGAAAGATATAGTGAGATAACACCAGAAATCCGGGATAGACTTGACTATGAGCTGGGTGTTATTCATAATATGGGCTTTGACAGCTATTTTCTCATTGTATGGGATTTTATAAACTATGCCCGCAGTGTGGATATTCCTGTTGGACCAGGACGTGGCTCTGCAGCAGGCAGTATTGTAGCCTATGCACTGGGGATTACAAATCTTGACCCATTAAAGTATGATTTGCTCTTTGAACGTTTCTTAAATCCAGAACGCGTAACTATGCCAGATATTGGTATTGATTTCTGCTATGTGCGCCGTGAAGAAGTTATAGAGTACGTAAAGCGACGTTACGGCGATGATCATGTGAGCCAGATTATTACCTTTGGTACCTTGAAGGCAAAAAATGCTGTTCGTGATGTAGCCAGGGCTTTGGGGATGTCCTATGCGGAAGGCGACAGAGTCGCCAAGCTGATACCTGCAGGTCCGAAGGTTACCTTGGATAACACTATGAGCACTGTAGCAGAGTTCCGGAAGCTTTACGAGGAGGATGCCAGCGTCCAGCGTCTGGTGGATATGGCGAAAAGAGTAGAGGGTCTGAGAAGAAACTGCGGCAAGCATGCTGCTGGCGTGGTTATAGCAAAAGACCCTATTACTGATTACATGCCAATAATGATAGCCGAAGGTGCCAGAGTTACCCAGTTTGAAAAAGACCTGGTGGAGGAGCTGGGGCTGTTAAAAATGGACTTTCTGGGCCTCCGTACCCTGACTGTGCTGGATGATGCAGTGAAAAATATCAAAAAAGCACAGGGCATAGATATTGATTTAGACAAAATTCCTCTGACAGATGAAAAAACCTGTAATATGCTCTGTGCTGGTGCCACTGGAGCTGTGTTCCAGATGGAGTCTGCCGGCATGACCAGAATCATGATGGATTTAAGGCCTGAGGGCTTTACGGACCTTATTCCGCTGGTAGCCTTGTACCGTCCAGGTCCGCTGGGCAGCGGCATGGTGGAGGACTTTATCGGTGGCAGGCATGGCACTAGCAAGCCACAGTATATGCATCCGCTATTAGAGCCAATTTTAAAGGAAACCTTTGGCGTGGTACTGTACCAGGAGCAGGTAATGCAGATTGTACAGGTGCTGGCAGGCTTCAGCCTGGGACAGGCGGATATACTGCGCCGTGCCATGGGTAAGAAAAAAGCTGCCATATTGATGGCCCAGAAGGAAAACTTCCTGAAGGGTGCAGAAAAGAATGGCATTGACATTGATTTAGCTAATAAAATCTTTGATTTGCTAACACATTTTGCTGACTATGGCTTTAATAAATCCCATAGTGCTGCCTATGCTTATGTTGCCTGGCAGACGGCTTATTTAAAAGCAAACTATCCAGCGGAATTTATGGCAGCAATGCTGACCAGTGTCATGGATAACAGTGATAAGGTAAGTGTGTATATTGACCAGTGCCGGCGTATGGGCATTGAGGTC
>JAFPCE010000080.1 GCA_017390245.1 Selenomonadaceae bacterium | reverse complement strand
CATCTGGGCATCATTATATTCTCTGATAACAACAGGAACCTTCTTCAGACCTGCCATTTCTGCAGCACGGCAGCGGCGCTCACCAGCTATCAGCTCATAGCCCTTAGGAGTACGTCGCACCAGAATGGGTTGCAATATGCCATACTGCTTAATAGAGCTGCTTAAAGCTTCTAGTGATTCTGCATCAAACTCTGTACGAGGCTGATGAGGATTGAATTTAATATCAGCTAAAGGAATTTCCTGTGGTGTCTCCACTGCCTTTTCCTTAGCTGCTGGTTCTGCAGTATTTACACCTGCAGTTTTATTATCCTTATTGTTATGCAATACTGCCTGAGTATTTTTTCCTAAACCAAAGGCTCCCAGTCCTTTGCCTAAGCCTGATTTTTTAGACATGGGCCAATACCTCCTCAGCCAGACTCATATATGCCAGTGCTCCTTTAGACTGGGGATCATAAGCAAAAATAGGCTGTCCATAGGAAGGAGCTTCACTTAAGCGCACATTGCGGGGAATCTTGGTTTCATATACTTTATCTGCAAAGTGGCTGCGCACCTCTTCCTCCACCTGTATAGAGAGACGGGTACGGCCATCATACATAGTTAAAAGCAAGCCTTCCACCTCAAGATTTTCATTGAGCTGCTCCTGTACCAGCTGAATGGTAGACATAAGCTGAGTCAGCCCCTCCAGAGCATAAAACTCACACTGCAATGGCAAAAGCACAGAATCTGCAGCAGCCAGTGCATTTAAGGTAATGTGTCCCAGAGATGGGGGACAGTCGATAATGATAAAATCGAAGTAATTTCTAACAGCATCTAATGCCTTTTTCAGACGATACTGCTTATCAGGCAAATCCACCAGCTCTACCTCTGCTCCTGCTAAATCAATCACAGATGGCACTACTCTGACGCCATATTCCGTATCCATTACCACCTGGTCTATAGGCATATCCTCAATCAGAATATCATATACGCTTTTTTCCAAAGCTGACTTATCAATGCCAAAACCACTGGTAGCATTCCCCTGTGGGTCACAGTCCACCAGCAGTACGCTTTTCTTTTTCTCCGCCAATGCAGCACTCAAACTGATAGAAGTAGTAGTCTTGCCTACTCCGCCCTTCTGATTTGCCACTGCAATTATTTTTCCCATTAAGTCACCGGCTTCCCTTCAGACTAAAATTTATGCTAAAAATTCTTTTTTTATTGTACCATTATTAAGAAAATTTTTCGATATTTTTCTAGATATAATCCCATTTTATTGACAAATTACTTCATTAATTATACTCTTGTAGCAATCTTTTAGTTATGAATTTGAAAATGTTTCACGTGAAACATTTACGAGGTATAAATATGTCTATATACAATTCTCCCATTTTTACAGTTGATGCTAAGGAAACACGCCGCTATGCCGGCCTACAGAAAGCAGATTTTTCTGAAGCCATGATAGAAGATGCCTGCTCTGAGGCACAGCTCTTAATCCAGCCTAAAGGCAACTGGGAAATCTATAACTATGATTCTGAAACACAGACAATTCTGGGAAACACCCCAATACAATTACAAGGGAAAAGTATTGGCAAGCATTTACAAGGCTGTGAAAAAGTAATCCTGCTAACAGCCACTGTTGGTGAAGCTATTGAGGAACAGGTTACCAAAAGCTTCGAGGAAGGACACTATACAGCAGCCATACTGCTAGATGCCGCTGCTACCACTGCTGTAGAGCAAGTAGCAGATAATATGGAAAAGACTATATTTAATGAAGTAAAACGCCAGGGCTATATGATGAAATGGCGCTTCAGTCCCGGCTATGGCGACTGGCCTATCCAGCAGCAGCCAGAAATTCTGGAGCTGGCAAAAGGCTCTGTCATTGGTGTATCCTTAACAGAATCCCTGATGCTGATGCCACGCAAATCCATCACAGCCATCATTGGCCTCTACCACCCCGCCCCGGACTGCCCAGCAGAACCAGCAAAAAAGCATGACTGCAGCCAGTGCAGCAAGCTGGACTGCCTATCCCGCAAAGTATAAATATCGAATTAATCAAAATAAGCCACGAATACAT
>JAFPCE010000079.1 GCA_017390245.1 Selenomonadaceae bacterium | reverse complement strand
TTACAATCACCCTGTCAGACATAGCTGCTTCCTCCATGAAATGGGTAATATTGATAACAGTAATACTCCTTTCCTGATTCAGCTCATGCACTGTAGCCATAACCTCCCGGCGTCCTGCAGGATCAAGCATAGCTGTCGGTTCATCCAGAACCAAGACCTCCGTCTCCATTGCCAGTGCTCCGGCAATGGCAATACGCTGTTTCTGTCCGCCGCTTAAAAGATGTGGTGCAAAATGACGGAATTCTTCCATATTTACAGCCTTTAAGGCTGCAGTCACCTTGCGCCGGATTTCATGAGGTTCCATGCCAATATTTTCTGGTCCGAAGCCTACATCATCCTCCACAATAGCAGCAATAATCTGATTGTCTGGATTCTGAAACACCATGCCAACTTTGCCACGAATATCCCATAAATGCTCTGGAGCTCTGGTATCCATGCCATCAATCAGGCAATGGCCAGCTGCAGGCACCAGCAATGCATTAAAATGCTTTGCCAAAGTGGACTTGCCTGAGCCATTAGTTCCTAAAATACTAATAAACTGGCCCTTCTCAATCTCTAAATTTATGTTGTCTAATGCCTTATATTCATTTTCCCTGCCCTGATTGTATATATAGGACAAGTTTTCACATTTTATAAAAGCCATATATCTTGTCTGCCTCGTAAAAAAAGACTATTGCTCATATCTGAAGCAACAGCCCTATTATACTATAAATGGACTTTTTCTTAAAGGTTAACCATATTTTTTTGTTAGTTAACAATTATATTGATATATTTGCATACAAAAAGAGCCGCTATCAAAGATAACGGCTCTAATATACCTAAAATTGTTATTACTTAACCAGCTCAAGAATAACCATAGGAGTTGCGTCACCGCGACGCACACCTAACTTCAGGATACGGGTATAACCGCCCTGACGGCTCTTAACGGACTCATACTCAACAATCTCAGAAAAAAGCTTTGCAACAACGTCCTCATCAGCAAGCTGCGCAATAGCCTGACGACGAGCTGCCAAATCACCACGCTTAGCGAGAGTGATTAACTGCTCTGCAAGGCCACTAATCTCCTTAGCCTTAGCCTCGGTAGTCTCTATACGCTCATGCTTGAAGAAGGAAGTGAGAATGCTCTTAAAAAGTGCTTTACGGGCACTAGAATTACGACCTAACTTTCTATAAGCCATTGATTTCCCTCTTTCCTTGTTATAAATCAGTAAATAATTATCAGCTTGTCTAACAGATATTATCTGTTCCTGTCAGAGGAATCGCTTTCTCTTAAGGACAAGCCCAAGCTCTTCAGCTTTTCTTTAACCTCATCCAAGGACTTGCGGCCGAGATTTCTGACATTCATTATCTCGTCCTCAGTCTTGTTAACCAGATCACCAACAGTCTTGATATTTGCACGCATCAAGCAATTATTAGAACGAACAGTCAGCTCCAGGTCCTCAATCTTGGTGTCCAAATATGGAGCAGCCTCTGATACTGGCTCTTCCTCTTCTGCTTCTTCAGCTGGTTCAACCTCGACAACTGCCTCGGCCATAGCCAAATTCTTAAACAGCTTTAAACGTCCAATAAGAATTGCAGCTGCCTTGCTGACAGCTTCCTCAGGCATAATGGAACCATCGGTCCATACCTCTAAGGTTAGCTTGTCATACTCTGTGTCTTTGCCAACACGGGTATCTTCAACCTTATAATTAACTCGACGGATTGGTGAGAAGATAGAATCTACTAAAATCACTCCGATAGCATGCTCCTGAGACTTTCTCTTCTCAGCTGGAACATACCCTAAGCCGTGCTCTACTACCATTTCTATCTTCAAGGAGCCTGTCTCATTAACAGTTGCAATGTGCAGCTCTGGATTAAGAATTTCAACCTCAGAATCATGAATGATATCTGCTGCTGTTACTTCCTTTTCGCCCTCTACATCAATGCGGATGATTTTTGGCTCATCACTGTACATCTTCAGGCAAAGCTCCTTCAGGTTAAGGATGATATTTGCAACATCATCCCTTACCCCAGGAACTGTGGAGAACTCGTGCAGCACACCATCGATTTTCACGGAAGTGATTGCTGCACCCTGTATTGAGGATAACAGAATACGGCGCATGGAGTTACCTACTGTAATACCATAGCCCCGTGCCATTGGCTGGCACACGAACTTGCCGTAATGGCTATCCCCGTTGTTTTCCTCTATCTCAATCTTTGGTATAGCGATTTCGATCATTTGGAATTGCCCTCCTCAATAACTCAATGCATCTATGCACAAACGACACAATAAATACAATGTAATTATTATTTAGAGTACAACTCGACGATTGCCTGGCTCTCAACTGGGATATCTGCGAAATCCTCAGGTGCAGGGAATCTGGTTACGGTACCGCTGAAACTATCAGAACCAGCAGTAATCCAAGCTGGAGTGCTGAGAGTGTTATTGCTCTCAGCTAATTCCTTGAAGAATGCGTTGCCGCGAGCCTTCTCGGAAACAGCGATAACATCATTTACATTAACAAGTGCGGATGGAATATCGCAACGCTTGCCATTAACAGTAATATGACCATGACGAACGATCTGACGAGCCTGCTTACGGGTGGAAGCAAGACCGAGACGGAATACTACATTGTCAAGTCTTCTCTCTAAAAGGCCAATCAGGTTATCACCAGCGATACCCTGCATCTTCTTTGCTTTAGCGTAGTAAGCACGGAACTGCTTCTCTAAAACACCATAGATGAACTTTGCCTTCTGCTTTTCCTTTAACTGAGCACCGTACTCACTTACCTTACCACGAGTGCGGCGAGGCTCACGTACGGACTTCTTGCCAAGACCGATAACGCCTGGCTCAATACCGAGAGAACGGCATCTCTTCAGTGCTGGAACTCTATCAATTGCCATTTATATTTGCACCTCCCATTAAACTCTTCTACGCTTAGGCGGACGGCATCCATTATGAGGAATTGGGGTAACATCCTTAATCATGCTAACCTCAAGGCCGGTAGCCTGCAGGGAACGAATTGCTGCCTCACGGCCAGCACCAGGACCCTTAACAAAGACATCAACCTGCTTTAAGCCATGCTCCATAGCAGCCTTTGCAGCAACCTCTGCTGCCATCTGAGCTGCGAATGGAGTGCTCTTTCTGGAGCCACGGAAACCTAATCCGCCGGCACTTGCCCAGGAAAGTGCGTTACCATTCTTATCGGTTAA
>JAFPCE010000010.1 GCA_017390245.1 Selenomonadaceae bacterium | reverse complement strand
CCGCTGTCTTTCATTTCTCTCATAGCTATACCTCAATCAGCCGAATATTTCTGCCATGGCTGCCTGTACTTCTGCTTCCAGCTGCTGGAACTGCTGCTGCAGCTCCTCTGTAGCCTGGGGCTTCTGATACTTGTAGAAGTATCTGGTAAATGGTATCTCCGCCCCGGTTTTAATAACAGGATTCTTTTTGCTGAGATCCTCTTCCCAGAACCACTGGGCATCTGCCTTGTGAGGCCATACCTCCCGCTGCATGTAGTCTTCAATGGTTTCCCGGATATTCACCAGCTCTACATCCTTGGTTTCCTTGTCGTAGATAATATTGCCCTTTTTATCCCGCTGGATAACAGCATCTTTATCCATTTCTGACAGGCCATCTGCCACCTTGTCCAATAGCTTCTTATTACTGGAGAATGGCTGCAGTACCCGCTTCAGCTCTGGCAGGAAGGTCCCAGACTCCAGATACTTTTTCTCACTATCCTCCTGTGCCCACAGCTTTTTCAGCTCTGCCAGCAGCCAGTCTGCTCTCACTAGAGGATACTCCAGCAGCAGCCCATGGTCATCCCTTTCCTGGTGCATTTCGCTGAATTGTTCATAATACTCACCATATTTCTGCTCCAGCTCTGCCAAGGAGAAGGTATGCCATTTTTTAGAAATCATTCCATCTATTACCTTCTCCAGACGCTTATACCGGCATGGATTAAACATATAGCTGCGCTGCAATGGCTCCATTACAGCGTATTCCTTGTAGATAAACTCCTCATTGTCAAATATTTTGCAATACTCATTTTCCTCAAAGTTATGGTACAGGCTCACAATCTGTTCCCTGTCCTCTGGAGTGATTTCATTGCTTTTCTTGCCCATAGGCTTCCGCAGCTTGTGGCAGAAGGAGGTAGCATCTATCAGCTGGATTTTCCCTGCACGTTCCGGACGCTTTTGCTTGGAGATAATCCAGAAGTATACACCAATGCCAGTATTGATAAAGCTGCCATCACTGATGGCAATAATAGCCTCCACCAGATCATTTTCCAGCAGCCACCGGCGAATCTGGCTTTCACCAGAGGCAGTACCACCAGAAAACAGCGGTGACGCATTGAGAATAATACCACAGCGGCCATTAGCCTCCAGCTTGTTCACTGCCGCCTGGAGAAATAACAGCTGTGAATCACTGGTAGCAGGCAGACCTGCACTCCAGCGGCTGTCCTTGCCCTTGGCAAACTCTTCCTTTACCGCCTTTTCCTGGCCTGTTTTCGCATCCTTACCGCCCCAAGGGATGCCAAAAGGCACATTGGTGGCAATGAGGCGCATTTTATCATCACGGAAGCAGTCCTCCTTCAGGGTATCCTCCTTCTGGAAGTGGTCTGTATCCTGTCCCTTTATCAGCATTTCTGCTAAGCCCACTGCATAGGTCTGGCCCATGATTTCCTGGCCAAAGAGACGCACTGCAGCGCTGGGATTAATATGCTTCAGGTAGTCATAAGCAGTAAAAAGCATGCCACCTGTACCACAGCAGTAGTCGCCTACATTGATGCCACGGCCTTCCCTGGCAAAATCCTCACAGCCCTCAGAAACCAGTACAGCCAGCAGTGCCCGTACCAAATCTCTTGGGGTGTAGAACTGTCCCTGGTCAATATTCTCATAGAACCGCCCCAGCAGATTTTCAAAGATGTGGCCCATCTTGATGCTGTCATAATGCTTAGGATCTAAATCCAGCTCCGAAAAGGCCTCCACCACTGGATAGAGACAGTCCTCCTTGTCCATCTTCTCAATGTTGGCGCTAAGCTCCAGCTCCGCCAGAATATCCTGTACATTCTTGGAAAAGCCCCTGATATAGGACTTGAAATTCTCTGCAATATTGTCTGGATCATTGAGCAGTCTGGCCAGAGTAAACTCGCTGGTATTGTAGAACTTATAGCCAGCTACTGTCTGCAGAACCTTGGCAGGTATGGCAGGATTTGCCTGGAACTTTTCCATAACAGCTGCCTTTGTCTCCTGCAATGTACACTCAAAGCGGCGCACCACTACCATAGGCAGAATAATATCGCCGTATTTATCAGGAGTATAGGCACTCCTTGCCTTGTTGGCTATGCCCCAGATAAAGTTAGCTTCATTGCTGATATCTACAGGCTTCTCATCCCACTGGGCAGCCACTTTATCTGTTGTCATTGCATCTGCTGCAGCTGTTGTCTCCCCTGTCTTCATCCCTGTCATCATATCCGTCATCATAACCCCATTCCCTTTATGCCAGTCAAACTCAAAACTCAAAACTCATAACGCAATTTAAGAACTCAAAATGTATTTCATCACATAACCAGCATACAGCAAAAGCCTGACAATATTTTTTACTTTTCTCTGGTTAACAAAATCTCTTTAGCTTTGATAATAAAAAAATGACTAGTCATTTTCAAGTACTTTTTAAAATTATCAGCAAAAAATTTTTCTATCTGCCTTACCAATTTTCAGCAAAAAATCACTCAGATAAGTTTTACAGATTTTTTATGTATTAGTATTAATATTAATATTAGTAATAGTACTAGTAGTACTAATATATAATACTTTATAAATACTTATATTATAGTATATATATAGGGCGCTGAGCATTTCTGCTCTAAATCGTTAATTCTGAGCATATCTGCTCTAAATTCTGAGCATTATTGCTCTAAATCGTTAATTCTGAGCATATCTGCTCAAATCGGGATTGAGCATTTCTGCTCTAAATTCTGAGCAATATTGCTCTAAAATGCATATTCTGAGCATATCTGCTCAAAACGGGACTGAGCATTTCTGCTCCAAATTCTGAGCACTTTTGCTCTAAATCGCAAATTCTGAGCATATCTGCTCAAATCGGGACTGAGCACTTCTGCTCTGAATTCTGAGCACTTTTGCTCTAAATCGCAAATTCTGAGCATATCTGCT
>JAFPCE010000078.1 GCA_017390245.1 Selenomonadaceae bacterium | reverse complement strand
GGCTATGCCATTTTTTACTGATAAAAATGTTATTCTGGTAAGGTGGAACAAGCTGTTTAAGGCAGCTAAAGCTGAAGCAAGTGCCAGCAAAGGTGATAAATCTGAGGAAGCACTGCTAAAGCTCTTAGCAGATATTCCTGAGTTTACCTATATTATCTTTACCTATTATGGCAAAGCTGATAAGCGAAAGAAAATCTATAAGGCCATCAGCAGTTATGGCTGTATCCTGGAGTCTGAGCTTTTAAGAGCCAATAATATTGATGGTTTTGTCCAGAGCAAGCTGCAGGAGCTGAATAAACAGATGGACCGGGAGGCTTACGAATACTTTATTGCGGCCATCAGCAGCATGCAGACAGTGTCTCTGAGCTATATTGAGCAGGAGTTAGACAAGCTGGCACTGTTTCTAGGAAAAGCCTCCAATAAAATCTGTAAGGATGATGTAGTGAAGGTGCTGGCAGATGTGCCGGAGATTTCAGGCTTTGCTATGATTAATGCCATTGCTGAACACAAGGTGGCAAGAGCCTTGCAGTTATACCGCAAGCAGCAGGAAAGCGGCGTTTATTTTACCCTGACTGTCGGTCTTTTAGCCAGACAGGTAAGGCTGTGGTGGCTGGCTAAGTCCCTGGGGAGTAAAGGCTTAAGAGGCAAGGCCTTAGCCAGTACACTGGGGCAGCCTCCGTTTCTGGCAGAAAAATTAGCCAGAGAGGCCAGAGGCTTTACGGAAAATAATTTAAAACAGTCATTGCTGGCCCTGTCAGATACTGATTATCTGCTTAAAACAGGCGCTGGGGACATTATGGAGTTAGAGGCAGTTATCATCCAGCTTTGCTGTAATAATAATTAAATACAGACACTAAAAAAGGATTATCCATTGTAGAGCCGGCACAGTATGTGCATACTTTACAGTGGATAATCCTTTTTCATTGTGTTTGGGCCTTAGCATGTAATAAGACCTGTTCCCCATAAGGAACAGGCCTGTATTTTAATGCAATTAGTTAGCCATTGCGTTAACCTTACGAGCTAAACGGGACTTCTTGCGGCTAGCAGCATTCTTATGATAAACATGGTTTGCAGCAGCCATATCGATAGTCTTGCAGGCGATTGTAAGGAGGGCCTTTGCTTCATCAGCTTTGCCAGCCTCAATAGCATCCAAAACCTTGCGGGAAGCAGTTCTTACACGAGACTTCTCAGCATTGTTCTTAGCACGGCGCTTTGCATCAGTCTTTACACTCAAGATAGAAGATTTAATATTTGGCAATTAGTTCACCCCCTTGGAATATTAATACCTTTGTATTCTAGCATGACAATTAAAAAAAAGCAACAAAATAATTTATTAATTTACTATATGAGCCTCTGGCCTATAACTTGCTTGATACTAATATGTGATGTTATAATTAAATAATTATGTATAGATTTTCAAAAGGAGCTTTGCATGGATAATAAAAAAATTCGTAACTTTTCTATTATTGCACATATCGATCACGGCAAGTCTACCATTGCAGATCGCTTAATTGAATATACTGGCACTCTTTCCCAGAGAGAAATGTCCGCCCAGGTACTGGATAACATGGATTTGGAGCGTGAGCGGGGCATCACCATTAAAGCCCAGACTGTCCGGCTGGATTACCGGGGCAAGGATGGAGAAATGTACTGCCTGAACCTCATAGATACCCCGGGCCATGTGGATTTTACCTATGAGGTATCCAGAAGTCTGGCTGCCTGCGAGGGTGCACTTTTGATCGTAGATGCTGCCCAGGGTGTTGAGGCCCAGACACTGGCTAATGTGTATATGGCTTTAGAGCACGACCTGGAGATTATTCCAGTTATTAATAAAATTGACCTGCCTAGTGCAGATCCAGACCGGGTAAAGCAGGAAATTGAGGATGTTATTGGCTTAGATGCATCTGAGGCAATTCTGGCTTCCGCTAAAACTGGCATTGGCATTGAAGAAATTTTAGATGCCATTGTGGAGCGTATCCCAGCACCAGGGGGCACAAAGGAAGAGTCTTTACAGGCACTGATTTTTGATTCTTATTTTGATGCCTATAAGGGGGCTATTGCCCATATCCGCGTTATGGATGGCATGATAAAAAAGGGCAGCAAGCTGAAGATGATGGCTACAGGCAAAACCTTTGAAGCTACTGAAATTGGCTGCTTCCGTCCAGCGCCTATGGAGCTGGCAGAATTAGGCCCAGGCTCTGTTGGCTTTGTAGCAGGCTCTTTAAAGCAGGTGGCTGATGTGCGGGTAGGCGTTACCGTTACCAGCGCAGAAAAGCCTGCAGCTGAGCCTTTGCCAGGCTACCGTGGTGTTACGCCTATGGTATACTGCGGCCTCTATCCTGTGGATAGTGCTGATTATGATAATCTCAAGGATGCCCTGGAAAAGCTGCAGCTTAATGATGCGGCTCTGGTGTTTGAGCCAGAGACATCTATTGCCCTGGGCTTTGGTTACCGCTGCGGCTTTTTGGGACTGCTGCACATGGATGTTATCCAGGAAAGACTGGAGCGGGAGTACAACCTGAAGCTCATAACCACAGCGCCAAGCGTTATTTATCACGTTTATAAAACTGACGGGGAAATGGTGAAGGTGGACAATCCTTCTGATTTGCCAGATCCAACTACCATTCAGCATATTGAAGAGCCTTACGTTAAGGCAACTGTTATTGTTCCTAATGATTTTGTTGGGGCAGTTATGGATATTTCCCAGAACAAGCGTGGCGAGTTCAAGAGCATGGACTATCTGGATGTCAACCGTGTCATGATTGTTTACCACATTCCGCTCAGTGAGATTATCTATGATTATTTTGATAAGCTGAAATCCTCTACCCGTGGTTATGCTTCTCTTGATTATGAGCTGGCTGACTATCAGCAGGCTAAGCTGGTGAAGCTGGATATTCTCCTGAATGGTGAGCCAGTGGATGCCCTGTCTACTATCGTCCATGTGGATAATGCTGCCAGCCGTGGCCGCCAGCTGGCTGCCAAGCTGAAGGAGATTATCCCTCAGCAGATGTTTGAAATTCCTATTCAGGCTGCTATTGGCAATAAGATTATTGCCCGTGAAAATGTCCGTGCTATGCGCAAGGACGTGCTGGCTAAGTGCTATGGCGGTGATATTTCCCGTAAGCGCAAGCTGCTGGAAAAGCAGAAGGAAGGCAAGAAGCGCATGAAGGCTGTAGGCCGTGTGGAGGTACCACAGGAAGCATTTATGGCTATTTTACAGATTGATTAAATACTACTAGCTGCTGCACTATGTGTGGCAGCTATTTTTATAAATTTACATCAGGAGGCAGATTTATGGAATTTGGCGTATATATACATATTCCTTTTTGCCAGCAAAAATGCTTTTATTGTGATTTTCCTTCCTTTGCTGGCAGAGAGCGGTTTATAGATGATTACTTGCTGGCTTTAAAGGAAGAAATACACAAGACAAAAAGCAATATGGGTTATGGCCAAGATGAAAAATTACAGCCCAAAACCTTATATATTGGTGGTGGCACACCTACAGTTCTGGCAGAAGAACAATTAGAGAAGCTGTTTCAGCTTATCCATGAGGAAATCTCTCTGGATTTCTGTGAGGAATATACTATTGAAGTAAATCCTGGAACGGTTAATGAAAATAAGCTGAAGCTTCTGAAAAATGCTGGTATTACCAGGCTCAGCATCGGTGTGCAGAGTCTGGATGACAAATACCTGCAAGCCATAGGCCGGATTCATAATGCCCAGGAGGCAGTGGATACAGTTCAGCTGGCACAGCTGCTGGGCCTTAATAATATCAGCATTGATTTAATGTATGGACTGCCTGGACAGACCATGGCTGTTTTGCAGGAAACCTTGAGGCAGGCTCTTAAACTGAAGGTGCAGCATATTTCTATTTATGGCCTGCAGCTGGAGGAAGGAACAGCCTTTGCCAAAATGGAGGCCATAGGCAAGCTGCAGCTGCCTGCTGATGAAATAACTGAAGCCATGTATGATTATATAACCAGCGAACTGCCACAGCAGGGGTATGAACGCTATGAAATATCTAATTTTGCGCAAAAAGGCTTTTATAGCAGGCACAATATGTCATATTGGCAGGATAAAATGTATTTAGGCTTTGGCTCAGGAGCCCATAGCTACTGGCAGGGAAAAAGACTGCAAAATCTGGCAGACATTCCTTCATATATAAAGGCAGTGCCGGAAAATAACTGGCAGGAGCTGGAGGAACAGGTATCGGAAAAAGAGCACATGGAGGAAATGTGTTTTCTGGGACTGCGTACTGCAGAGGGCATAAACAAAAAGCAATTTAGCCAGACCTTTGGCAGAAATTTAGAAGAAATATATGGAGATGTTATCATAAGGCTTACAGAGAAAGGTTTACTAAAAGATAAAGAGGATAGCTGCAGCCTGACTCTTCTGGGCATGCGTTATGGCAATCAGGTATTTTCAGAATTTCTTTTATAAAAAGAAAAAAATTTTATTGACTTATTGACTTTTTACTTGAATAGGGGTATATTGTCATTAGTGATTAGCACTCAGTTAAATGGAGTGCTAACAGGAGGAGGGCAAGGGATGCTAGATGAAAGAAAGCAGAAAATTCTGCAGGCTGTAATCCAAAATTACATATCATCAGCAGAACCAGTTGGTTCCAGAACCCTGGCCCGGAAATATGATTTAGGTGTCAGCCCTGCTACCATCCGCAATGAGATGGCGGATTTGGAGATGCTGGGCTATCTGGAGCATATCCATACATCTTCTGGCAGAGTTCCTTCTGCCAAAGGCTACAGACTGTATGTAGATTCGCTTTTGCCAGTACAGCCTATGAGTGATGCAGAAAAAGCTATGATTGACAGCTGGTACAAAAATAAGGTACAGCAGCTTAATCAGGTCTTTCAGGAAACGGCTAAGCTGATTTCCAAGCTTACCAGAAATGTTTCCCTGGTGCTGGCTCCCCGCATTGAGCAGGCGGCATTCCGGTGCCTGCAGTTCCTGCCACTGGATGATCACCGCGTCATTGCGGTGCTGATGACAGATGCAGGCTTTGTGGAAAACCGCATTATGGAAATGCCTGAGGGTGCCTGCTTTGAGGATTTTCAGGGCATGGCCAGGGTGTTAAATGAATCCCTGGCAGGGCACACACTAGGTACTATCAAAACCAAGAGCCTTAATGAAATTGAAGCAGCTATCGGTGACAGAGGTTTATACAATTCAGCTCTGGAGCTGATAAACAAGGCTCTGGATTCCCAGAATAAGGAAAGCCTTTATCTGGGCGGTACTACAGAGCTGATGGAGCAGCCGGAATTCCACGATGTGGATAAGGTCAAGGAATTGCTGCTGGTGCTGGAGGAAGACCAGCTGATGAAGGACATCCTGAAATCTCACTTAGGTGATGGCTTAAGTGTTACCATCGGTACAGAAAATAAATACCAGGGCATTCAGGACTGCAGCATTATAACAGCTACTTATCATCTGGATGGCGAGCTGTTAGGTTCTATGGCAGTGTTAGGTCCAACCCGTATGGAGTATGGACGGACCATGTCATTATTGAATTACATGAACCAGAATATTTCCGAAGTGGTTAAAAGACTACGCTATTAGCGCAGGTCATTTAATAGATAAAATTTAACAAAAGAGGTGACAAAGGCAATGCCTTTAGAAAATGAGGATATAGATGTGGCAAAGGATGCAGAGCAAGAGGCTGCTGCAGAAAATGCTGAAGAGCAGGCACAGGAAGCTGCCGGAGAGCCAGCTGAGGCTGCAACAGAAGCTGTAGAGGAAGGCGAGGTTCAGGAGGCAGAAGAAAAGAGCCCTGAAGCTGAAATTGAAGCGCTAAATGCAAAATTAGCTGAAAATGCAGAACGCATGAAGCGCCTGCAGGCAGATTTTGAAAATTTCCGCCGCCGCACCCGCCAGGAAAAGGAAGAGCTTTCCAATATGGTTATCCAGGGCTTCATTACGGAGCTTTTGCCACTGGTAGATAATTTTGACAGAGCCATGGCAGCTGAAGCTACTGATGCTGAGAAATTCCAGCAGGGAGTGGAAATGATATACAACCAGCTGACTGAGATTCTCAAAAATAAGGGAATGGAAGTTATCGATGTGACAGATGCCAAGTTTGATCCAAACTTCCATCAGGCAGTTATGCGTGTCCAGAATCCAGATTTAGAGGATGACACCATTGCTGCAGAGCTCCAGAAGGGCTATATGGTAAAGGGTAAAGTGATTAGGCCAAGCATGGTCCAGGTGGTTGCAAACTAGCCACCAGGCAATGCCTGATATAAATTATTAAATTTTGATTTTGTTCTTGTATTAAGGAGGCAATAAATTATGTCAAAGGTTATTGGTATTGACTTAGGTACTACTAACTCCGTAGTTTCCGTTATGGAGGGTGGCGAGCCTACAGTTATCACAAATCCAGAGGGTAGCAGAATTACCCCTTCCGTTGTAGGTTTTACAAAAACTGGTGAACGTCTGGTAGGTAATCTGGCAAAGCGCCAGGCTGTATCTAACCCAGAGCGTACCATTTCTTCTATTAAGCGCCACATGGGTGAAAAGTATACTGTTTCCATTGATGACAAGCAGTACACTCCGCAGGAAATTTCTGCCATGATTCTGCAGAAGCTGAAGGCTGATGCTGAGGCATACTTAGGTGAGACTGTTGATAAGGCAGTTATTACTGTTCCAGCATACTTCAACGACAGCCAGCGCCAGGCTACCAAGGATGCCGGCCAGATTGCAGGCCTTGAGGTTCTCCGTATTATCAACGAGCCAACTGCTGCTGCATTGGCTTATGGTATTGATAAGGATGAGACCCAGACTGTATTAGTATTTGACCTGGGCGGCGGCACTTTCGATGTCTCCATCATGGATATTGAGGATGGCGTATTCGAGGTACGTGCTACCAATGGTGATACTCACTTAGGCGGCGATGACTTTGACCATGCTGTTATGAACTGGATGGTAGAGGAATTCAAGAAGGAAAATGGCATTGACCTTTCTGCTGATAAGATGAGTGCACAGCGTGTTATCGAGGCTGCAGAGAAGGCTAAGATTGAGCTTTCCAACATGGTTTCCACTAACATTAACCTGCCATTCATTACTGCTGATGCATCCGGCCCTAAGCATCTTGATTTGACTTTGACCCGTGCTAAGTTTGAGGAACTGACTGCTGACTTAGTTGAGCGTACCATGGTTCCTACCCGTCAGGCTATGGCTGATGCTGGCGTAACTGGTGCAGATATCAGCAAGGTATTAATGGTTGGTGGTTCTTCCCGTATCCCAGCTGTACAGGAAGCAGTTCGCAAGTACTTAGGCAAGGAGCCACATCGCGGCATTAACCCAGATGAGTGCGTATCTGTTGGTGCAGCTATTCAGGGCGGCGTTCTTTCCGGTGATGAGACCAACATGAAGGACGTAGTTCTGCTGGATGTAACTCCGCTTTCCCTTGGTATTGAGACCATGGGCGGTGTTTGCACTAAGATGATTGAGCGTAACACTACCATTCCTACTTCCAAGAGCCAGGTATTCTCCACTGCAGCTGATAACCAGCCAGCAGTTGATATCCATGTATTACAGGGCGAGCGTGAAATGGCTGCAGGCAACAAGACCTTAGGCCGCTTCAGCCTCACCGATATCCCACCTGCTCCTCGCGGAGTACCTCAGATTGAAGTTACCTTCGATATTGACTCTAATGGTATCGTACATGTATCTGCTAAGGATCTTGGTACTGGCAAGTCCCAGAATATCACCATCCAGTCTGACAGCGGCATGAGCAAGGATGACATTGACCGCATGGTTAAGGAAGCAGAGGCTCACGCAGCTGAGGACAAGAAGCAGAAGGAAGGCGTTGAGATTAGAAATAACGCTGATTCCATGGTTTACCAGGCTGAGAAGCTCATTAAGGAAATGGGTGACAAGGCTGATAAGGCTCAGGTTGAGAAGGCTAAGGCTGCTATTGAAAAGGTAAAGGAAGCTCTCAAGGGCACTGATACCGATGCAATCAAGGCTGCAACTGAAGAGCTCCAGGCTCCATTACATGAGATTAGTGCCGCTGCATACCAGCAGGCACAGGCAGCTCAGCAGGCTCAGGCACAGGGTGCTGGCCCACAGCAGGCAGCTTCTGACAAGAAGGATGACGATGTGGTTGACGCTGAGTTCACTGATGTAAAATAATTGGTTGTAAATAGTAAATTGAGGCTGCTGCCTGGTGGTGGCAGCCTTTATTTAAGATAAAGGTGAGATGAATGAGCGAGAAGCGGGATTATTATGAGGTCCTGGGTGTAAGCAAGGATGCCTCTGCGGATGAAATCAAAAAAGCATACCGCAAGATGGCTATTAAATACCATCCAGACCGCAATCATGACAATAAAGAAGACGCAGAAGCCCACATGAAGGAAATCAATGAGGCCTATGATGTATTAAAGGACCCACAGAAAAAGGCTCAGTATGACCAGTTTGGCCATGATGCCTTTAGCAATGGTGCAGGTGGTGCCGGTGCAGGCGGTTTCGGTGGATTTAGCGGCGGCTTCGGCGGTTTTGGTGACATCTTTGATACCTTCTTCGGTGGGGGCGGCCGTTCCCGCCGTCCAGGTCCTGAAAAAGGTGCTGATTTGCGCATTGATGTGGAGCTGACCTTTGAAGAGGCTGCTTTTGGCGTAGAAAAGGAACTGACTATTCCTCGTACTGAGAATTGCACTGAGTGTAATGGTACAGGCGCTGCTAAGGGAACTTCTCCAGAAGAGTGCCCTCAGTGTCATGGCACTGGCCAGGTTCAGTCCTATGTTAATACTCCATTTGGCCGTATGGTTAATGCTACTACCTGTGACCGCTGCAGTGGTACAGGCAAGATTGTTAAGACACCATGCAAGGCCTGTGGCGGTAAGGGACAGAAGAAGGTAAGCAAGAAGATTAAGGTTAAGATTCCTGCAGGTATTGATGAGGGACAGCGTATCCGCGTCAGCGGCGGTGGCCAGGCTGGCAAGCGTGGCGGCGGCTATGGCGATCTTTACGTATATATCTATATTAAGCGCCATGATTTCTTTACCAGAGACGGCTTTGATGTTATCTGCGAGGTGCCAATTACCTTTGTACAGGCAGCTTTAGGTGATACCATTGAGGTTCCTACCATTCATGGCAAGGTAGAGATGAAGATAGGTGCAGGCACTCAGTCTGGTACTGTTATGCGCCTGAAGGGCAAAGGCATACCAATGCTGCGCTATGAAGGCAACGGTGACCAGCATGTACGCATCAAGGTCCTGACTCCACAGAAGCTGTCTGATAAGCAGAAGAAGCTGCTGGAGGAATTTGCCGAGCTTAGCGGCACTAAGGTAAATCCAGAGCAGGATTCCTTCCTCAGCAAAATGAAAAAATTATTTAAATAAGAATTTTGGGGCTGTTTCAGAAGTTATGCTGGAAACAGCTTCTTTTTTATTGTCAGAACAGGCAGATGTGTAGTATAGTAAAGAGTCATAATAATTTTGTTAAATGAAATTTATTAAATTAAATGTACTTCTGGAAAGGAGCTTGAATAAATGAAATGGTGTGAAGTAAGCATACAGACCAGCCATGAGGCGGCTGAGATTATTGCAGAGGTTTTCCGTGATTTAGGTGCTTCTGGCGTGGTGATTGAGGATCCTGAGCTGGTAAATGATTATATTACCTCTGGCAAATGGGATTACACAGATATTCCTATTGCCACTGAAACTGAGGTGGTAGTGGAAAAGGCATATCTGCCTGTTAATGGCGAGCTGGAGGGCAGGCTGCAGACCTTTAAGCAGGAAATAAAGGCTTTGGAGGCACGTGGCCTTAATGTTGCTCCTAATATTGTCACTACCAGTGAATTGCAGGATGAAGACTGGTCTGATACCTGGAAGCAGTACTTCCATACTGAAAAGCCTGGGGACAGAGTTGTCATTAAGCCAACCTGGGAACAGTATGAGGCAAAAGACGATGAGGTAGTAATTGAGCTTGATCCAGGTGCTGCCTTTGGCACAGGTACTCATGCCACCACCTCCATGTGCATTAAGGAACTGGAAAAGCTGGTAAAGCCAGGCATGGAGGTATTTGATATTGGCACTGGTTCTGGTATTTTGTCCATTATTGCTGCAAAGCTGGGGGCAAAAAATATCCAGGCTGTAGATTATGATGATTCTGTTTTAAAGATCGTAGAAGAAAATCTGGAGCAGAATCATGTGGAGAATATCGTATCTGTAGGCCAGAGCGATTTGATGCAGAATGTCCATGGCAAGGCTAATCTGGTTATTGCCAACATCATTGCCGATATTATTATCCGCCTCTTTAAGCAGCTGGATGAGCATCTGGAAAAGGATGGTACTTTATTAACCAGCGGCATTATTGAGGACCGCATTGACGATGTTATAAATGCTGGCAGGAAAAATGGTTTTGCAGTAGTAAAACGCATGGAAAATAAGGGCTGGGCCTGCATTACCTTTAAGCGGGCTTCTGAGGTTTAATTTATATGCGGAGAATATTCATTAAGGATGTATTACAGGAGCATATAATTATTACAGGCAGTGATGCCCATCATCTGGGGCGTGTTATGCGTGCCAAAGCCGGTGACCATATTGTTGTAGCTGATGATATGGGCAAGGTGGCTGAATGTGAGATAACAGGCTTTACAGAAAATACTGTAGAGCTGAAGCTGCTGCAGGAGCTGGAGGAAAGAACAGAGTCTCCTGTGGAAATCACTTTAGTGCAGTGCCTGCCTAAGGGGGACAAGCTGGAGCTCATTACCCAGAAGGCAACAGAGCTGGGCATTAACAGCATTGTGCCAGTTATCAGTGCCAACTGTGTAGTAAAATATGACAGTAAAAAGGCTAAAGCTAAGCAGGATAAATGGCAGAAAATTGCCAATGAAGCAGGCAAGCAGTGTGGCCGCAGCCAGCTGCCGGAGGTACAGCCGGTACAGACACTGAAACAGTGGCTGGAGAATAATGCCGGTGATGCTGCTTTAGCGTTATGTATGTGTTATGAAAATGAAGAGCAGCAGGGCATTAAAGAGTTTCTAAAGGCCAATACAGACAAAAAGCGCTTTGCTATAGTTATTGGTCCAGAAGGGGGCTTTTCCCTGGAGGAAGCGGAGCTGGCCAGAAGCTTAGGCATAGCTTCTGTAAGCCTGGGGACCAGAATATTACGGGCGGAAACGGCGGCTATAGCAGCCATGACTATAGTACAGTATGAAATTGGAGATTTAGGAGGACGTTAGACAGGTGGCAACAGTAGCATTTATTACCCTTGGCTGCAAGGTGAATCAATTTGAAACAGAGGTCATGGAGGGCTTGTTTAAACAGGCTGGCTATCAGACAGTGCAGCATACAGAGGTGGCAGATGTCTATGTGATTAATACTTGTTCCGTCACCAGCCTGGGAGATAAAAAATCCCGCCAGCTCATACGCCGGGTGCAGCGTCAGAATCCAGAAGCAGTTATTGCTGTAACAGGCTGCTATGCCCAGATTGCTCCAGATGAAATAAAGGCTATCCAGGGTGTGCGGGTGGTACTAGGCACTGCCAATAGAAGGCGCATTGTAGAATATGTGGAGCAGGCCATTGCCCAGCATGGACGCATTATTGATGGCCTGACAGATATTATGCAGGCAAAAGAATTTGAGGATATTCCTCTGCTGGACATGCCGACTAGAACCAGAGCCTTTTTAAAGATTCAGGAAGGCTGCACCAATTTCTGCAGCTACTGCATTATTCCTTTTACCAGAGGTCCGCTGCGTTCCCGTCCCTTAGCCAGCGTACGCCGGGAGGCAGAAAAGCTTCTGGCCAATGGCTTTAAGGAAATCGTCTTCACAGGTATTCATTTAGGTGCTTATGGCAAGGATTTGCCAGGAGATATCAAGCTGGCTGATGCCGTAAAGGAAGTGCTGGATTTACCAGGTCTGGTACGTCTGCGGCTGGGGTCCCTGGAGTCTATTGAGCTTTCTGAGGAGCTTTTAGATTTATTAAGGGAGCATCCCAGCTTGAGCCATCACGTACATTTGCCATTGCAGGCAGGCTCTGATTACGTTTTAAAGAAAATGAACCGCCATTATAACAGAGAAGAATTTGCCAGACTTTTGCAGGACATCAGGACAGCTGTGCCTGGTGTAGCTGTTTCCACTGACATTATTGTGGGGTTCCCAGGTGAAACAGAGGAAATGTTTACAGAAAGCCTTGAGTATATCCGTCAATTAGATTTTTCCAGAGTGCATGTCTTCCCATATTCCAAGCGCAGCGGTACACCGGCAGCTTCCATGCCTGACCAGATTCCAGAGGACGTTAAAAAGGAAAGAGTACACCGTCTGCAGGCACTGGCAAAGGAAATGGGCCAGAAATTCTGTGAGTCTTATCTGGGACAGGTACAAAGGGTCCTCTTTGAAACTGAAAAGGATGGAGAGACAGACGGCCTGACAGATACCTACATCAGGGTTTATACTCAGGATAAGGTAAAAACAGGAAAAATTTACGAGGTCAAGCTGGAACGTTTGTATAAAGACGGCGTTTATGGTACAATAACAATTGCGACTGATTTGCATTAATTTTTATCAGGTAAAGAGGGAGGTGTAAGAAATGACAGATTGTATTTTTTGCAAGATTGCGAAGAAGGAAATTCCCTCTGCTGTTGTCTATGAGGATGATCAGGTTTTAGCCTTTAAGGATTTAGAGCCACAGGCACCGTTCCATGCTCTGGTTATTCCTAAGAACCATGTTGAAAGCATTATGGCTTTAGGTTCTGAAAATAAGGATGTAGCAGGTCACATTTTAAGTGAGGTAATTCCTGCT
>JAFPCE010000009.1 GCA_017390245.1 Selenomonadaceae bacterium | reverse complement strand
AGGCTTGCTTCAATGCCGCCAATGATAATAGGCACTTCTTTGCCATAGCATTCCCGCAGCTTCTGGGAATAGACAATCACCGCCCGCTCTGGCCGGTGTCCCCCCTCTCCCCCTGGAGAATAGGAATCCTTGCTGCGAACCTTCTTGGCTGCAGTGAAGCGATTCAGCTGGGAATCCAAATTACCACTGGATACAAGAAAACCCAGCCTAGGTTTTCCCAGGCTGGTAAAGTCTTTTTTATGATGCCAGTCAGGCTGGGGAATAATCCCCACCCTGTAGCCATGTTTTTCCAGCAATCGGCACAATATAGCCGGACCAAAGCTGGGATGATCCACATAGGCATCGCCGGACACAAAGATAAAGTCCAGCTGGTCCCAGCCACGTTCTGCCATATCAGCTTTGGTTACAGGTAAAAAACTCATGTATCAATCTTCCTTATGCCACTGACTTATGCAGCTGGCTTATTTTCCTCTTGTTTTGGTGCTGGAGCAGGAGCTGCAGGTGTCTCTGCTGCTGGAGCTGGTTCTTCAGATCTAGCTGGAGCACTCTGTCTGCCATGAGCAGCCTCTGAGCCTTCGTTATAGGAGCTCTCTGCTGCAGTATTTTCACTGGCATTGTTGTCATTAGTGGCATCTGCTGCACCTGGCTTGCTGCCATCACTATCCTTGGTTAAGGTACGCTCAACCACCTGTCCTTTAGGACCCATAGCACCGATGCTCTTGCCATTCCAGGTCAGCTCAATGCCGCCGGCATTACCAGCAGTAATAACCACCTTTTCCTTGCCAGTCCAGGTCATTTCCTTGCCCTTTTCCAGAATGCCCTCAAAGACATTCTTACCGTCAACGCTGACAGACATCCAGCAGTCTTCCTTAGCCTTGGCCACAACCTCAGCGCCGTCATATTTCTTTGCTGCAGGCTGTTCCTGCTTTTCTTCAGTCTGCTTTACCACAGGCTTATGATTAGGATCTGAGCTTTCATCACTAAAAGCAATATATACACCTGCCAGGAATACAATCATGATGCCCAGCAGTACTAAGAACTTTTTAGACCCGCTCTTATCAGAAACCCGCTGGCGGAAGTCCTCTTCAGAAGAAGCAATCTTCGTAGAAACATTGTTGCTAAAGCTGGTGGTATGGCTGGTATTAGCTCTGACACTAACAGCTACATCATTTCTAGTCTCAGCCGGCATTTTATCCACTGGCTGCTGAGGCACCTGGATATTACGTTCAGAATCATACTCCTGCGCCAGTGCTGCCCCATCCAGATTCAGCATTTTCGCATAATTACGGATAAAACCCTTGGTATATACATCACCAGGCAATACATCGTACTGGCCCTTTTCAATGGCCTCCAGGTACAATGCCCTGATACTGGTTTCCTGTTCAACATCTAAAATACTAAGGCCCTGCTTTTCTCTTTCACGACGAAGAATATCTCCTACCATCGTCTAACCTCCCGATAATATCAAGCCGTAGCTGGCTTGTAGTCTATTTATACAGCATTACACTAAAATATTACACTATTTCACAGCTACATTATAGCATAAATTTTACTGCATACAAATAGCTAAAACGTAGGTATTTAGGCTATTTCTGTGGTTTGCTGCAAAGCTCCTCTAAAGTTATGGAATTCAGCACATCATTGATTCTGGCACCGATTTTCGCCCAGACATTTTTTCGGCCACAGCCATCTGCTTTCTTGCAGACAAAAGGCTCACCATCCTGCAGCAGCATGCAGTCAGCAAAAGCAATAGGTCCTTCCATAGCCACAATAATTTCCCCGATGGAAATCTCCTTTGGCTCTCTGGATAAGGTATATCCCCCCTGTGCACCCCGGACGCTGTTAACAAAACCAGCCTTTCTCAGTGGCACCATCAGCTGCTCTAAATAATTCTCAGAAATACCCTGTCTCTCAGCAATTCCTTTTAATGCAATAGGACCACTGCCATAATTCAGTGCCAGGTCATACAAGGCCAGCACGCCGTATCTTCCCTTGGTTGAAAGCTTCATTTTTTCCTCCATAAAATGCAATTGCCAACGCAAATGCCAAAACCACTTAGAACTGTAACAGGCGGAATTCCTTTATCAGCTGGATTAAAATAGCTGCAGTTCTATCCACACCGTAACGGTTAGATTTAATCGTTATATCATAATTAACACCATTACCCCATTCCTTTTCAGAAAATTGCAGGCAATGATTTTTCCTGTCATTAGCAAAGGCCCGTATCTTAGCCAGAGACTCCTCATAAGTTATGGAATCCTTCCGCATAACGCGCTGCACTCGTTCCTCTTCATCAGCAGTAATAAAAACATGCAGTGCATTCCGGTGATTCTGCAATACATAATTGGCCAGACGGCCCACAATCACGCAGGACTCATTAGCAGCAATTTCCCGGATAACCTGTGCTTCCAGGTTAAAAATCTGCTCTGCCATAGGTACATTTCCCTGGGGAATAGACGCCGCATACAGGTCATACAAGGTATACAGAGCATTGTTGTCAATCTTCTCCTCATGCCTCTGCAGGTATTCAGGGGTATAGCCGCCCTTGCTGGCAGCCAGTTTGATAATCTCCGTATCGTAGTATGGCAAATCCAGCTCATGAGCAATGCGCTTGGCAATAGTGCGCCCGCCGCTGCCGTATTCATGGGATACAGTTAAAACAAAATTATGGTCATTAACCAGCTCAGATTTTGCCTCAGGCTCTAGCGCCACCAGATTCTCTGGCAGCAGTGTATAGGTCAGTGACTTCATCCGCAGCATGCAGAATTTAATCATACTGCCACACAGCAGAGCCGCTATCACAGTTCCTTCCCGGACAGCTTTGATTTCCCCCAGGAAAACCAGACACAGGGTAATAGACATAGCTGTCATAATCAAGTCAGATACGATGCGGATATTGGTATACTGCTTGTTAATTTTCTGGGCAAAAAGCTGCAAAAAGGAGTCCATCGGCAGGACGCCTTTTTGCGAGATAATATCAAAATACGTACCAAAGGCCATTAAGAAACAGCCAAAAACCAAGGTAGCCAGCTGCAGTAAATAACTGATTTTTTCCGGATGATAATCCACCATAAAATTCAGTGACATATCAATAAAGCAGCCAAAGCATATAGTCATCAAAAACTGTACCACCAGGGACAGCTTGTTAACATCAGGTTTAATTGCAATCTGCATGAAAAGCATCAGCAGATTGATGCCAGCAGTCCACTGCCCCACCGTCAGCACTGGCAAAATCAGTGCAAAGGTATAAGGCAATGAAGAAATAGGTGATACACCTAAGCTGGATTTTATCAGGCAAGCAACGCCAAAGCCCATGAACATTAAACCTAAAGCAAAAATAATGTATCTTCGCACCTGCTCTGACATTGATTTTTTATTTTCCTTCATACATTCACCATTTATATTACGCTATAAATAATTTTTAAACATGAAAGAGAGCCCGTATCATGTTGCATGAAACGAGCTCATCTGTCAATCACAAACTAAAAGCCTATATCAATTAGAGTAAAACCTTATGGGACAAGTTTACGCGGCCCTTCTGGTCAATTTCAATGACCTTAACCTCTAACTCGTCGCCCTCCTTAACGTAATCCTCAACCTTTTCCACACGCTTCTTATCAAGCTGGGAAATATGGCAGAGACCCTCATGACCTGGCCACAATTCAACAAATGCACCAAAAGCCATCAGCTTGGTAACCTTGCCTTTATAAACCTGGCCAACCTCAACCTCACGGCAAATCTCCTGAATAGCAGCAATAGCCGCATCAGAAGCCTCCACACTGGTAGCGCAAACGCTGACATTACCAGCATCATCAATATCAATCTGCACACCGTAGTCATCGATGAGCTTCTTGATAACCTTGCCGCCTGGTCCAATAACCTCGCGAATCTTATCAGGCTTAATCTGAATGGTAGTAACGCGTGGTGCATACTTGCTCAGCTCAGCACTTGGCTCAGAGATGCACTCTAACATCTTGCCTAAAATGAAGGCACGGCCGCGCTTTGCCTGCTGCAGTGCGCTGGAAAGAATCTCACGGGAAATGCCCTTAATCTTAATATCCATCTGAATAGCAGTAACGCCTTCAGTAGTACCAGCAACCTTAAAGTCCATATCGCCAAGAGCATCCTCCATGCCCTGGATATCAGTTAAGATGGTGTAATCATCCCCATCCTTAACCAGACCCATAGCTACGCCAGAAACTGGACGCTTAATAGGCACACCAGCATGCATCAGAGACAGGGTGCTGCCACATACAGAACCCATGGAGCTGGAGCCGTTGGACTCAAGAACCTCAGATACGAGACGAATGGTATATGGGAACTCTTCAACACTAGGAATAACTGGAACTAAAGCTCTCTCAGCAAGTGCCCCGTGTCCAACTTCTCTTCTACCTGGTCCTCTTGAAGGTCTAGCTTCACCTACGCTGTATGGTGGGAAGTTGTAATGATGAATATATCTTTTTGATGTTTCTTCATCTAGTCCATCTAGACTTTGCTCATCTGATTTTGGTCCAAGTGTTACTATTGAAAGTACTTGAGTTTGACCTCT
>JAFPCE010000077.1 GCA_017390245.1 Selenomonadaceae bacterium | reverse complement strand
GTAGGCTGGATCAGCAGTCTTATCCGCTACAATCAGAATCTCACTTGGGCCAGCCAGCATATCAATATCGCAGTGGCCATAGACAGCCTTTTTAGCAAGGGTAACAAAAATATTGCCAGGACCAGTTATCTTATCAACTCTTGGAATAGTTTCAGTACCAAAAGCCATAGCAGCAATAGCCTGAGCTCCGCCGATTTTGAAAATCTTGGAAACGCCAGCCTCTTTTGCAGCAACTAATACATAAGGATTAATCTTGCCGTTCTTTGGCGGAACCATCATGATGATTTCCCTTACACCTGCTACAGCTGCAGGCACAGCATTCATAATTACAGAGGATGGATATGCTGCAGTACCACCTGGTACATAGATGCCTACTCTGTCTAAAGGTATCACAGACTGGCCTAAAATAGAGCCCTGGCCACGATAGGTCATCCAGGAATTAGGCTTCTGCTCTAAGTGGTACTGGCGGACATTAGCAGCAGCCTTTTTTAAGGATGCCACAATCTCCTCATCAGCCTCAGCATAGGCAGCCTCATACTCTGCCTCAGTTACCAGAAATTCTTCTGGGGTAAATTCAGTTTTATCAATAAGCTTTGTATATTTAATAACAGCTGCATCACCATCAGCTCTGACTTCATTAACAATTTTGTCAACGATTTGGGCTGCAGACAAATCAGCGCCAAATAATTTTTTATTTGCCTCCCGGATGCGGGGATTTAATTCTACCTGGTCAAAAGCGGGTTTTATCAGCATTTTTTCGGCAGCCTGCAGGCCAACTTCTTTTACCTTTACAATATTCATTACTGTTCCTCCTGTGCCTGTGCAAGTATAGTACGCAAATCCTCAGTCAGCTGGCGGATACGCTGGAATTTCAGCTTGTAGCTGACCCGGTTGCAAATCAGTCTGGCAGAAGCATCTAATATATAGGCAATCTCTTCCAGGTTGTTCTCTCTCAAGGTAGTACCAGTTTCAACAATATCTACGATGCTCTCAGAAAGTCCAACTATAGGGCCAAGCTCGATGGAGCCATTCAGTTTGATGTATTCCATCTGCATGCCCTTACTGTTAAAGAACTTTTCTGCTATATGAGGGAATTTTGTAGCCACACGGGTATGGGTATAATCAGACAATTTAGGGCGCTTCTGATCCTTTGGTACAGCCATCATCAAATGGCAGCGGCCAAAGCCCAGGTCCAGCAGCTCATACACATCCATGCCTGATTCTAACAATACATCCTTGCCAATAATGCCAATATCTGCTGCACCATACTCAACATAGGTAGGCACATCAGCTGTTTTGCTAATGATGAATTTAATTTTCTTTTCTTCATTAACTATAACCAGCTTACGGGATTTCTCGCTGAGATCCTCTGCGGTATAGCCAACCTTTGCTAATAAATCTGCAGAAAGACCAAAGAGCTTTCCTTTTGGCAATGCTATTGTTAAATACTCCATATTATCGGTGGTCATAATAACCCTCCACTCTGTAAATATTTTCTCTCTTTATTATATTAAAGTACTAACATGTCATATAATAACACAGGCTAAAATATACGTCAATACTTTACCGTGATAAAATATAAAAATGTTTTATAATAAAATATAATGTTTTATGAAAAGCGGTGTTGAAACATTCTCCTATATGTTTATATATTATACTCCTTTACTTTATTACAGTCAAAAAATCATGTACCAGATGGATTTTTCACTTAGAAAAATTTCCAGCCAATAAAAAAACATTCTTCTCGTTGTGAGAAGAATGTTTCATCCTAATTATTTTATTTGCTGGGCAATATTCTGGTTAATGCTGCTAATAACATTAAGCCTGGCCTCATCCAGAGTTTCCAGCAGCTTTAACTTCTGAGCTCTGGTGAAATGCTTTATATGCCATTCCCTGCTCTGGGCCTCTTCTTTTGTGGCAAATTCCTCAAAATATACCAGCTTAACAGGCAGCTTGGCTCTGGTGCATTTGCTGGCCTTGCCCTGGCTGTGGACCATTACCCGGTGCTGCAAATCGGTGGTATAGCCAGTATAAAGGCTGTCATCACTGCATTGCAGCATATAGGTACAGGCCATTACTCAGCAGCCTTGATAGTAATCTTGTTAATGACAACATCATGTACAGGTCTGTCCTGGAAACCAGTCTTTACAGAACCAATCTCACGGACAACCTCCATGCCCTTAATAACCTTGCCAAATACAGTATGATGGCCATCTAACCATGGAGTTGCAGCTAAGGTGATGAAGAACTGGGAACCGCCAGTATGTGGACGACCGGTGTTAGCCATGGAGAGGATACCCTCGCTTTCATGGCGGAGATCGCTTCTGAACTCATCCTCAATGGTATAGCCAGGGCCACCCATGCCAGTACCAGTTGGGTCACCACCCTGAATCATAAAGCCGTCAATGATGCGGTGGAAAATAACTTCATCATAAAAGCCTTCTTCAGCCAGCTTAATGAAATTACCAGTGGTTACTGGAGTCTTATCCTCAAAAAGCTCAATCTCAAACTCACCCATGTTAGTGTCAAATACTGCAATTCTATTTGCCATTTTATCTGCTCCTTTATCTTTATTTACAGCGGCCATGCAGCCAGTGGTCATTACCAGCAAAGCCAGCAGGGCACACATTATAACTTTTTTCATACTTAAATCTTGCTCCTTGTATTAATATTAAAATTTATCAGCATTACTTTTACAGCTCCATCATCTAAGTATCTGCCAGATGTCAGCTTCTTTTATCTTCTTTCAGTAACAAACTTGATAAATTCCTTAACCTCTTTTTCTGTCTTCAGCTTGACGATATAGCACTGGTTGCCCATCTGTGGCACCATAGCTGGAGACATGCGCTCAGCCATAATCATGTCATTGCCGTATTTCTTGCTGATTTCAGCTGGCGTGTGAACATAGTTAAACTGGTCACGGCGTCCGGCATATACGCAGAACATGGACTCCTGAGAGCCAGAGTCAGTGCGCTTGTTATAGGTTACCATATCCGCCCAGATTTTGTATACGTCAATGCTGTGAGCATAGTTAATGAGATCCGGTGTATAGCCCTCAGCAGGACTCATATTAACCTCCAAGCCTACAAAGTCGCCCTTTTTACCCAGGCACTTTTTATCCTTGGTAAGGCAGAAGAACTCCAGATGGACAAAACGGCTCTTAACACCAAAACCATTGATAGTAGCCACAGCTGCCTTTTTCAGCTTGTCAGGAACATCAGCCCGGACATAATAAGCCAAATCCAGCTTGTCTGCTACCACATTCATAATGGATGGCGGCCACTGGGTACATGCTTCCATTAAAGGCTTGCCCTGGTTATCTAAGATAGCATCATAGGAGAAAATATTTCCCTCTACATACTCTTCCATAACATAAGGCAGCTCCACATGGTCAGCAAAGAAACCCCGGACAGCATCCTCGTCACTGAGCTTGTAGGTAGCATAAGCGCTGACACCAATATCTGGCTTGACAATTACAGGGTAACCTACCTGCTTGATAAAGTCCAGGGCTTCCTCGATGGTAGTAATCTTTATCTGGCGGGCAGATGGCACCTTGGCCTTCTTGTAGCAGCCCTTCATCAGTGACTTTCTCTTGTAGTAGCCAATCTCGTCTTCCTTGACACCCGTAGTAATGTTAAAATCACTGCGCAATCTAGCATCCTGCTCCAGCCAGAACTCATTGTTAGATTCCAGCCAGTCAATTTTGCCATACTTAAAGGAAAAGAAGGCTACTGCACGGAAAACCTGGTTATAATCCTTAATTTCCTGAACGTAGTAATACTCAGTTAAAGAATCACGGACATTATCATTAAGCTCATCATAAGGGCAGTCACCAATGCCTAAAACATTGACGCCATTTGCTTTCAGACGGTTAGTAAACATCCAGTGAGTTCTTGGGTGATTTGGAGAAATAAATACACAATTCATAGCTGCATAGTCCTTTCCGGCTTAACATTGGTTACAGCCAGCACACTTTAGCTGCAGTTGTTACCTTGCACACAAAGCAGCAATTACACTAAATATGGCAGGAAGTATCTAATCTGCTTTCTCCACCAAGGCCAGTCGTGGTTTACATCATAGCCCCAGAAATCGAACCAGGCATCAATGCCCTTAGCAGAAAACTCCTGCTGCAAAATCCTCTGAGAACGAATGCCTTCATCTTCCCATGCACCCTGGCCAACACAGAAAATAATCTTTTTCTGATTGTAAATATCAATGTAATAATGGTCATCAGGCAGATTCCCCATAAAGTCTGTTGGAGAATTCATGTACATTACTTCATTGAGCCAGCCATCAAACATGTACTTTGCATCATAAATGCCAGACAATGCCAGCATGCCGCCGAATAAATCTGGACGGCGCAAAAATGCTATAGCTGCATGAGTAGCACCTAAGCTGCAGCCAAAGGTAATTGGCTGTATGCCTGAGTGGTTACGGGAATAAATGCAAGGCAGAACCTCTTCAATGACATAGAGATAATACTTTTCCTGGCACCAGGCTCTGTAGCCCTTGTCACCATATTTATCAGACCAGCTTTCTCTGTCTATGGTATCCAGAACAAAGGCCTGGACAGCACCACTGTCAATATAGTCACTAATGGTGTTCATAAAGTCATCGTAATTGTGGCAGTCACCATCCTGGCATGGGAACATAATAATAGGTGTACCGCCATGGCCAAAGACCCTTACCTGCATATCTCTGGCCAGCACATGGCTGTAATGACTGAACTGCTCAATTTGCATAGTATCACTCCACATCTTTTAATATATATTCTACTTTATAGTTGAAAAAGCCTTCTTTTTATAAACAAAAATTATATAGCCATAACTTTTCTTTCGTTTATCAGCTCAAAGCCATAGTCTAGCAGCTTTCTGGCTTCCTGAAAGCGTGTATCCATGGTATCAGAATGAAAAACCACTACCAATAGCTCCTTGCCTTCGCGGGTAGCAACTGCTACAAGACATCCCTTTGCTGCTCTGGTATAGCCGGTTTTAACACCAATGATATCAGGATACGCTTTTAAGAGCTCATTGGTATTTTCTACCTTGAGACTGGCATGGGCTGGGCTGATATAAGGAATAATCTTCTTATCAGTGCTGACAACCCTGCGGAACAGCTTGTTATTCATAGCATAGTCAGCAATTTTGCTCATATCCCTGGCCGTAGTATAATGCCGGGCATTTGGCATGCCGTTGCAATTGTAGAAGTTAGTAGATAAAGCGCCTAAGGCCTTGGCCTTATTGTTCATCATGGTAACAAAGCCATGCTCAGAGCCTGCCACCGACTCTCCTAAGGCAGTGGCAGCACCGTTATCTGAATTAAGCATCATCAGCTCCAGCATATCAAAGCGGCGCATTACTTCACCTGGTACTAAATTGGTACTTTCTACATTGGCTGCATTGTAGCTAACTACTACATCATCATCGTTATGGTTATCCTCAATGGTTAAAATCGCGGTCATAATCTTAGTGGTGCTGGCAGGATATTCCCTTTTGTCAGGATTCTTGCTGTAAAGCACTTCACCATTTTCCCGGTCAATCATAATGGCAGCGTCAGCAGATATAACTGGTGCATTTACCGCTGCCTCACTGCCTGCTACAGGTGTGCCTGGCCGTGGTATGTACAGATTGCTGTCAGCTGCTGCCAGTGCTGTTGCTGCGTTGCTGATAGTAAAAACAACTACAGCCAGC
>JAFPCE010000076.1 GCA_017390245.1 Selenomonadaceae bacterium | reverse complement strand
GGCTGCTAAAGAGGGCGTGGAAACAGAGTTTTTACAGTCTAACTATGAAGGGACTTTGATTGATGCTATTCAGCAGGCACCTAAGAATGACATTGGCTTTATTATTTTGAATGCTGGTGCTTTTACGCACTATAGCATTGCTATTCGTGATGCTATTGCTTCTGTGGATGTGCCTGTTATTGAAGTGCATATTTCTAATGTGCATACCCGGGAGGAGTTTCGGCATAAGTCTGTCATTGCACCAGTGGTGATGGGACAGATTCTGGGCTTCGGCGTGGATAGTTATTATGGTGCTATGGCTGTGGCTATAAAGAAGCTTAAGGAGTGAGAGTGTGATTAAGGATAGATTGAGGCGGCTGCGGCTGTTTTTACAGGATAGCCATGTGGATGGCGTGGTGGTGAGCAAGCTGGAGAATTTGCATTATTTCAGCGGTTTTACGGGTGATGATACCATGCTGCTGATTTCCCAGGATGCAGCTTGCCTGATTACTGATTTCCGGTATGTTGAGCAGGCACAGCAGCAGTGTCCTGATTTTCTGGTGGTGAAGCAGGAAAAGGGCCTGTTAAAGAAGGTGGCTGAGCTTATTAATGGTGCTGGCCTGTTTAAGGTAGGTTTTGAGGGCAGCGATTTAAGCTTTAATCAGCATCAGTCTATTTCTAAGGAGCTTTTGCAGGGCAAGCTGAGTGATTCTCTTTCTTTGGATGGTCTCCGCCAGATTAAAGAGGCGGAGGAACTGGTGCATATCAGAAAGGCTATGGCTATAGCCGATAAGGCCTTTGAGGATATTGTGACCTTTATCAAGCCAGGTATCAGTGAAAATGCAGTGGCTGCCCGTCTGGAAAATGTCATGCGTAACTTAGGCTCAGAGAAGCCTTCTTTTACAACCATAGTAGCATCTGGTAAAAGATCCAGCCTGCCTCATGGAACTGCAACAGAAAAGTTGATAAATCCGGGGGAATTTGTTACAATGGACTATGGTGCTGTGTGTAATGGCTATCACTCAGATATGACACGTACTGTCTGTGTGGGGAGAGCCGATACTAAGCAGCGTGATGTATACAGAGCCGTACTGGAAGCGCAGTTGCTGGGAGTGAGTCTGGTAAAGCCAGGAGCATCTGGCAAGATTATAGACTCACAGGTACGGGAGTTTTTGCATCAGGCTGGCTATGCCAAATATTTTGGTCATGGTCTAGGACATAGTGTTGGCCTTGAGATACACGAGGATCCAAGACTATCCCCTAGCAGTACCTGTGAAGCCTTGCGGGAGAATATGCTGGTAACAGTTGAGCCAGGTGTATATATACCTGACTGGGGCGGTGTACGCATAGAGGATACTGTACTGGTTACAGGCTCTGGCTGTGAGCGTCTCATTCTTAGCTCCAAGGAGTTAATTGAGCTTCCTGTGTAGGTTTTTCAGGCTTATAAATTTAAAATTAATATTTTGGAGGTTTTTTCATGATTACAAGTACAGATTTCCGCACTGGTCTCACTATCGAGATTGACAATGGTGTATGGCAGGTAGTTGAGTTCCAGCACGTAAAGCCAGGTAAGGGCGCTGCATTCGTTCGTACCAAGATTAAGAACATTGAAACTGGTGCTGTTGTAGAGCGTACCTTTAACCCTAACGAGAAGATGCCTCAGGCACGTCTTGACACCGCTCGTATGGCATTCCTCTATGAGGCTGATGGCATGTACACCTTCATGGATAACGAGACCTATGAGCAGACTGAGCTGAACAAGGAGCAGTTGGGCGATGCACTGAACTATCTGAAGGAGAACATGGAAGTTGCTATCCAGTCCTTCAAGGGCCGTGTTATTGGTGTAACTCTGCCTAATTCTGTTGACTTAACTGTTACTGAGTGCGAGCCAAGCGTAAAGGGCAACACTGCTACTGGTGCAACTAAGATGGCTACCTTAGAGACTGGCTATGCAGTACGTGTACCACTCTTCATTAACGAGGGTGATGTGCTCCGTATTGATACCCGTACTGGTAACTACATTGAGCGTGCATAATTAAAATCTGCATAAAAAATTGAACTGCTTCATGCTTGTACCGGCCCAAAAAAGTTAGAACAAAAATCTAACGTTTGAGGTCGATATTTCTATTGGCATGGGCAGTTCTTTTTTTAGGTCAATTGTAAATCTAAATTGAACATTTTTTAAGAAAATCACATAGCGTAAATAGTATCTAGTTCTGCCTCAAAAAGTTCTTCTGGAGAATAGTAATTCAACCGTTTTCTTGGTCGAGCATT
>JAFPCE010000075.1 GCA_017390245.1 Selenomonadaceae bacterium | reverse complement strand
TTTCCCTAGGCAAGCGCACCCTGCAGTTTGTGCCAACCCCTATGCTGCACTGGCCAGACAGCATGGTAACCTACTGCCCGGAGGAGGAAATTCTCTTCTCCAACGATGGCTTTGGCCAGCATCTGGCTACCACTGAGCGCTTTGCTGATGAGCGTGATATAAGTGAGGTTATGCATCAGGCCAAGAAGTATTATGCCAATATCCTCATGCCTTATGGCATGCAGGCACAGAAGGCTATCAGTGCTTTAGCTGGACTTAAAATCAGCATGATTGCTACAGGCCATGGCGTTTCCTGGCGCAGCAATATTTCTGATATTATCGAGGCATATCAGAAGTGGAGCAGCTTTGAAAAGACTGACAAGGCTGTAGTTGTGTTTGATACCATGTGGCATACCACTGAAATCATGGCCAAGAACATAGCGGATGCTTTCTATGCAATTGGCATTAAGCCAGTGCTCTTTGATTTGCGTACTGACCATATTTCTGATGTGGCTACTGAGCTTTTGGATGCCAAATTCCTGGCAGTTGGTTCTCCTACCTTGAACAACCAAATGATGCCGAGCATTGCTGGGCTGCTTTGCTACATCAAAGGCTTAGCACCAAAGGGCTTAAAGGGCTTTGCTTTTGGCTCCTACGGCTGGGGCGGCCAGAGTATTGGCCAGGTAGAGCAGGCCTTAAAGGACTGCAAGGTGGAAATCTGCCTGCCTATGCAGAAGATTATGAATACGCCTAACCCTAAGGTTTTGCGGGAACTGCAGGAAGCAGTAAAGGGCCTCAAATAAATTTATAGATAATTCAATTCGCCACAACATATACCATCAATAAACTAAAGCGAGCTCGATTTTCTAAGAAAATCGGTCTAAATTCAGGACGCTCTCGCTCCAATGAAAAAACTAAGGCTAGATGGATTTTCAAATAAAACTGGTCTTAGTTCAGGACGCACTGGAAATTTCTAGTGCGTCTTTTTGCGTATATGTGGTAAAATAGAAAAACTGATATATTGTGAGGCTGATTATGAAGTATAAAAATGTAGTGGTGGGAAAGTTTGTGGACAGGCCTAACCGCTTTATTGCTCATGTGGAAATAGATGGACAGGTGGAGACTGTTCATGTGAAAAATACTGGGCGGTGCAAGGAACTGCTGCTGCCTGGGGTGAAGGTGATACTGGAGGTATCGGACAACCCTAACCGGAAAACCAAATACGACTTGATTGCCGTATATAAAAAGGACTTTGGTCTGATTAACATGGACAGCCAGGCACCTAACAAGGTAGTGAAGGAATGGCTGTCTGCCCAGGACTACAGTCTGGTAAAGCCAGAGTATACCTATGGCAAATCCCGCATAGATTTTTACATGGAAAAGGAAAGCCCAGAGGTTGCAGGAGGCTTGGAAAAATATCTCATGGAGGTAAAAGGCTGTACCCTTGAAATAGATGGCATTGGCTATTTCCCTGATGCACCTACAGAAAGAGGCATTAAGCACCTGCAGGAGCTGGCAGGGGCGGTGGCCAAGGGATATAAAGCCCGTCTGGCCTATGTGATACAGATGGAGGGCATCACGGAGGTACGGCCTAACATCACCACCCATCCAGCCTATGGAGAGGCCATAGAGGAGGCACTGGCAGCTGGCGTTGAGATAATATTCCTCTGTACCAGGGTGACAGAAGACAGCCTGCACATAGTTAAAGCTATTAAATATCACAAATAAATGTTTAATCATAAATATGGTAACTAGGAGAGTGTAAATTGAGTATTTTAAATGTTGAGAATATGTCCCATGGCTTTGGTGCCAGAACTATTTTTGAGGACGCTTCCTTCCGCCTCTTAAAGGGCGAGCATATCGCTTTAGTAGGCGCTAATGGCGAAGGCAAGTCCACATTTTTGTCTATTATTACCGGTCAGATGACACCAGACCAGGGCAAGGTGGAGTGGTCCAAGCGTGTTACCACTGGCTATCTGGATCAGCATGCAGTGCTGCAGCCAGGTATGACCATCAGAGATGTGCTGAAGACTGCCTTTGATGAAATGTACAAGCTGGAGGCAGAGATGCTGGCCTGCTACGACAAGATGGGAGAGGCTTCTCCAGAGGAAATGGATAAAATGATGGCTGATGTAGGCGACATTCAGGACATTCTTGAGGCCCACAGCTTTTACACTTTGGACAGCAAAATTGAAGAGGTAGCAGGAGGACTGGGTCTCAGGGAAATCGGCCTGGATAAGCCTGTAGATGCCCTCTCCGGCGGCCAGCGCACCAAGGTGCTTTTAACAAAGCTTTTGCTGCAGAACCCGGATATCATGATACTGGACGAGCCTACTAACTTCCTGGATGTGGAGCATATTGAGTGGCTGAAGCGCTATCTCCAGGGCTATGAAAATGCCTTTATCCTGGTTTCCCATGATGTGCCATTTTTAAATGCTGTTACCAATGTGATTTATCATGTGGAAAATGCAACCTTGACCCGTTATACTGGCAGCTATGAGAAATTCCAGGAAATGTATGCCTTAAAGAAGCGCCAGGAGGATGCAGCCTATGAGCGCCAGCAGGCAGAAATTGCCAGGGAAAAGGACTTTATCCAGCGTAACAAGGCCAGAGTAGCAACCAGGGGCATGGCCAATTCCCGCCAGAAAAAGCTGGACAAAATGGAGGTCCTTACCAAGCGTACCGAAAAACCAAAGCCGCACTTTAACTTCCAGAGTGACAGAACCCCAAGCCGTTTCGTTATTGAGGCCAAGCGCCTGATTCTGGGCTATGATACACCTCTGACCAACCCAGTGGACCTGCAGTTAGAGCGGGGCAAGAAGGTAGCACTGAGGGGGGTTAACGGCTTAGGCAAGACCACACTGCTCAAGACATTACTGGGGCAGATAAAGCCTATTGCCGGCCATATTGAGCTAGGGGAGTTTGTTACACTAGGTTACTTTGAGCAGGAGTCTGCCCGTGGCAATGACAGAACCGCTATAGAAGAAGTATGGCAGGAATATCCTGGCATGACTGAGTTTGAAATCAGGGCAGCCCTGGCAGCCTGCGGTCTTACCAATGAGCACATTACCAGCAAGATGATGGTATTATCCGGCGGCGAGGCAGCCAAGGTACGGCTTTGCAAGATTATGCAGAAGCCTGTTAATCTGCTGGTACTAGACGAGCCTACGAACCACTTAGATGTAGATGCCAAGGCAGAGCTGAAGCGGGCCCTGAAGGAATACAAGGGCACAATCCTGCTGGTAAGCCATGAGCCAGACTTCTATGAGGACTGGGTGGATTCTGTATGGAATATTGAGGGCTGGACCACGAAAATCATCTGATAAATAGTAGTATTCATGTATACATGTCATAAATCCTAAACATTACCGCCAAAACAGTGTATAATAAATAACTAGTGTAAGATGCGAGTCGAAATCGTTTATATCATTTATATTTTTATATTGTTTAATCGGAGGGTTTTATGGTTAAACCACGTTTAGGACACATACATTTTCTGAATGTTCTGCCCATTACCTACAGCCTGAACAACCTTAATTACAAGGAAGGGCTGGAGCTTAGCAACGGTGTGCCTGCTGTTATTAACAACGATTTGCTGAATAACCGTGTTGATGTCAGCGAGGTTTCTTCCATTGTCTATGCCCGCAATTATGACAAGCTGCTGATGCTGCCAGATTTGTGCGTCCGGGCTGACGGAGAGGTACGCAGTATTATTCTGGTATCCAAGAAGCCTATTGAAGAAATCAATGAGGATAAGATTATCCTTACAGCTCAGTCAGCTACATCCCATTGTCTGCTGAAAATCATCATGGCGAAAGCCTACGATGCCAATCCCCAGTACTTTATCAGAAATCTGACACCAGACAATCCAGTGCCAAATGATGCAACGGCGGCACTGTTTATTGGTGATGATGCCCTGAATGTCAATCTCCATCAGGAGCCCTATAAGTACTATTACTATGACTTAGGACGGGAGTGGAAAAAGCTCACAGGCCGGTGCATGGTCTATGCAGTATGGACTGTTAACAAGGAATTTGCCAAGAGCAACCCTGAGGGCATGCAGCTGGTATATGAGCGCCTCTACAAGGGTGTCCAGGCAGGCTTCAGCAACCTCAGAGAGGCCATTGCCACTATTGTGGACAAAACACCATTTACCCCAAGACAGCTGGATGAATATCTCCATGTCATCAAGTGGAATCTCACAGAGGAGTATATTGAAAATCTGGAGGTATTCTACGAACTGGCCTACGAGCAGGGGTTAATACCAAGAAAACCAAAGATAAAAATTGCCCCAGTAAACCGCTGATGAGGGGACAGGCTGAGCCTGTTGTTATAAGTAAAAAGTTAATTTCAGGCACATAAAAGGACCGGCATTGCCGGTCCTTTGTGGTTTTTATATAAAGTTAAGACTTATTCCCCTTTGTCCTTCTTGGGGTTCAGGGCACGGATAACCTTGCTGCCTGCATTGTGAATCTTCCGCAGGGGTGCCACCTGGGTCTTGGACTTTGGCTTCATATCTGCCACAGCACCAAAATCACCACGGCGCAGCACAGTAGTCTTGGTCTTTTCAGGCTTAAAGAGCTTGCGGAAAGTACCAAAGAGCTTTTCTGGATCTGCGTTGTAGTCACAGAGGAAGGCATCTGCAGAAATGTACAGAAGCTCAGGGAAAGCATGGAAGGTCATGTGGCCTTCCTTAAAGAGAATCATAATGGCAACGTGGCCGTCAGGCATAATCTGGTTGGTAGCAGACAAAACCTCCAGCTGGCTTTCAGACAGCAGATTCTGCATCTGGTCTATGAGCTTTTTGGGTTCATCAAAGCATGCTGTCTGGCATTTGTACATATCGATAGTGAGATGACGAGCTAAAATCTTCAAATAAATCCACCTCTTTTAAAACATAATCTTACTAATTAAATTATAAGCTAAAATATAAGTAAAGTAAAGCTGTTGATTAAGACTACGTGGCTTAATCCTGTGCATTTTCCTTTTTATTTTCTGCCATAAGCCGGGCGTGATGCTCCAGGTGATAGCAGTAGATAAAAGCGCAAAGGGCAATAATAAAGCCGCAGATGCTGGTCATCTGGGCGGATTTAAACATACCCAGAATCAAATCAGTATAGTCTCCCCGCAGGTATTCCAGAAAGAACCGGGCGGTGCTGTACAGCATGACATACAATGCAAAGGCCTGCCCCTTGGCATGAGGAAAAGAACGGAACAAAAGCAGCAGGGCAAAAATAACAAAGTCCAGCTGGCCTTCCCAGATTTCTGCAGGCCACAGAGGCTGAGAACCATAGGTATGGTAGGCTAAAGTGCTGTGAGGATAGATAATGCCGTAGTCACCGCCAGTAGGCGCACCAAAGGCATCACCATTTAAAAGGTTGGCACAGCGGCCCAGGCCCTGGCCAAAGATAATAGCCGGCGCACAGATATCCATCATAGCCAGAATGTCAATGTTGTGGCGTCTGCAATAGATAATGCCAGTAATAACCCCTAAAAACACACCACCCTGGATAGCCATGCCACCCTGCCAGACAAAAAGAATCTCCGACAGATGGTCGTGGTAGTACTCCCAGTCAAAGAAAAACACATCCCAGAGCCGGGCACCTAAAAGACCGCTGAGACCGCAGTACACACCCATGTCCACAATATGAGAATGATACCGGCCGTCCTTTTTGGCCAGAAAATAGGCCACCGAGCTGGCCAGGATAATACTCAGGCTCAGCACCAGGCCATAGGCCCGGATAGGAAAATCTCCAATATAAAATAAATATTGATGCATGACTGCCTCCAAAATCTAATTGCTTATCTTAATAGTTTAGCAAGGCAGAGATATAAATACAAATAAAATGGTGAAAAATTTGTATTTGAAGCTTTAAACCTGCATTTGCAGGCAGCCAAATCCTTGGCGGGCTGACCTATTTGGTTGAATTTGTCCAAAATATTTCAATTAATGGAAATTAAGGGGAGATTAAGAAGCAGTATATTATTCTGCAGGGCAGCAGGCTAATGTTTTTTTCAGGAGGAAAAATGGACTTATGGAATAGATAATTTGTTGACAGTATCTGCTGGAAATAATAAAATATAGTCGGATTTTTATATTGTTCGTTGTAAAGAAGTAAAAAGAATTTGGGTTGTTGTTAAGAAATGTTAAAATATTTGCGCTTTTGCATAGACTTTGAAGGATGATTTCTTTTATGATGCAGAATAATAGGGATAGCTTTGATAAATATAGTGATGTATTATCCAGATGGAAGGCAGATATATGTGCGCTGCGGTGGTGTTA
>JAFPCE010000074.1 GCA_017390245.1 Selenomonadaceae bacterium | reverse complement strand
GAGGACGTTCGCACGAACAGTACGGATGAGCAAAGTATATCTTGGTATGATGCGTATCTTCGTATTTAGACAAAGTTGCAAACTCTGGACCATTATCCGACGTTATGGTCTTGAATACGTCTGAAAACTTTGCATCAAAATGTTCAGCTATTCTATTCATGGCTAATTCGACACTATCAGAGTTACGACCTGGTATTAGTATAACTATCCCGTAACCCGTCTTCTTTTCAACAGCTGTAAAGAGAACCGCTTCCTTGCCCTTGCGTTTTCCTACAACAGTATCAACTTCCCAGTGGCCGAATTCTGTTTTCTCGGCAGCAATAGCAGGTCTTTCATCAATACTGTGGCCAAGGATGCGCTTATGCTGGCGTTTCTTAAGCTTATGCTTACGTCGTCGCAGTATCTTGGGACAGTCAAACAAAGAGAGCGGAAGTAATTTTTTATGGAGCATATTGTAGATAGTCTTGGTACAAGGAATGCTGTCTTCCGGAAAAAGCTTGTATCGCTTGGCATGGCCTATGGCTGTATCAATAGAAAATGTCTTTGTTCTAACCTTGTCAGTTAACCATTGTATGAAGGATTCACTGTTGCTTGCATAGATTTTAGGCTGCTTATGACAGTTCTTGCGATTCTCCAGATACCGCTTGTGAGCTCTTTTGGCAAGATACTTAGGGGCTCGACCTCTAGAACCATTTCTTAGTGGTGTATTTCTCTTTAGCTCATAGTACACTGTTGAATGCGAACAATGTATTTCTTTAGCGATGGCACGGCAAGAGTAGCCAAGCTTACGCATGACTTCAATTTTGCCTCGTTCATCAGAAGTAAGATGCTTGCCAGGTTTACGAATAATCTCTTCTGTGTTAAAATTGGTGTGATCCATAGTGATTGCTCCTTTGTTGTGATTTGTAGAAAAACCATTTTAACACAGGACACACTATGGATTTTTTATTTTTTCAAGTGTTCAACTTGATTATACAATTTACAGAAAAATAAAATACAATAATATTGTTAAAATAGGTTTATGACAGCAAGCTTCTAGGGTTCTTGTATAAGATTATTTATTAGGATTTCTGACAAGAGAAAATTACGTAGGAGGATTGGTTATGCAGAATTATTCAGGTGAAGAGGGGTTACAGTATCATTTGCAGATTCGACCAGGGGATGTGGGGCGTTATGTTATTTTGCCTGGGGACCCAAAGCGCAGTGAGAAGATTGCTGCACACTTTGATGATGCGAAGCTGGTGGCTGATAACAGGGAGTTTGTGACCTATACTGGGTATCTTGATGGGGAGAAGGTTAGTGTGTGCTCTACAGGTATTGGCGGGCCATCTGCTTCTATTGCCATGGAGGAGCTGGTAAAATGCGGTGCTGATACCTTTTTGCGGGTTGGTACCTGCGGTGGTATTGACCTGGACGTTAAGGGCGGGGATATTGTGGTGGCTACTGGTGCTATCCGTATGGAGGGCACTAGCAAGGAATATGCGCCTATTGAGTTTCCAGCTGTGGCGGATCTGGATATTACCAATGCCATGATTAAGGCCTGCAAGGATTTGGGGATTACTTATCATGCTGGTGTAGTGCAGTGCAAGGATGCTTTTTATGGCCAGCACGATCCGGAAATTATGCCTGTAAGCTATGAGCTGCTGAACAAGTGGGAGGCATGGAAGCGTCTGGGCTGCAAGGCTTCGGAAATGGAGTCTGCTGCACTGTTTATTGTAGCAAGCTTTTTAAAGGTTCGCTGTGGCTCAGATTTTCTGGTAGTAGGTAACCAGGAGCGAAATGCTCTGGGGATGGAAAATCCTATTGTCCATGATACTGAAGCTGCTATCAAGGTAGCCATTGAGGCAATATGTACCTTGATAAAAGAAGACAGGAATAAATAATTATGTTAATCAGTTATGCTATTTAATGACTGGAAATGTTTATAGAATGGCGGAGAGGATAAAAATGGATAAGAAAGAAATTTTAAGCAAGGTAGATCACACATTACTGGCCCAGACTGCAACCTGGGAGGAGATAAAGCAGATTTTAGATGATGGCATGAAATATGAGACTGCTTCTGCCTGTATTCCTGCTGCTTACGTGAAGCAGGCTGCTGAGTATGTGCAGGGGAAGCTGCCTATCTGCACTGTTATTGGCTTTCCTAATGGCTATGCTACTACTGCTGCCAAGGTGTTCATGGCTAAGGATGCGGTGGCAAATGGTGCAGCTGAGGTGGATATGGTGATTAATATTGGCTGGCTGAAGGATGGCCGTTATGATGAGGTGGAGGAGGAAATCCGCCAGGTTCATGCTGCCTGTGGTGGCAAGCTGCTGAAGGTGATTATTGAAACCTGCCTTTTAACTGATGAAGAAAAGATTAAGTGCTGTGAGCTGGTAACGAAAGCAGGAGCTGAATATATTAAGACATCTACTGGTTTTTCTAAAGCAGGGGCTACCTTTGAGGATGTTAAGCTGATGCGCCAGCATGTAGGTCCTCAGGTGAAGGTAAAGGCTGCTGGCGGCATCGCTTCCTTTGCTGATGCAGAAAAGTTTATCGAGCTAGGTGCAGACCGTCTTGGCACCAGCCGTCTGGTTAAGCTGATGAAAACTGAGGGCTGATAATATGACTTATGAGGAGCTTATTGCAGAAGCCAAAAAAGCCAGATTGCATGCTTATACACCCTATTCCCATTTTCAGGTAGGGGCAGCATTATTAACCAGTGGGGGCAAGCTTTATCATGGCTGTAATATTGAAAATGCAGCCTATGGACCAACAAACTGTGCTGAGCGTACAGCCTTCTTTAAAGCAGTGTATGAAGGAGAGCGCAGCTTTAGCAAAATCGCCATAGTGGGCGGTCCAGAGGGGCAGGAAGCTGATGAAATGTGTGCACCTTGCGGCGTCTGCCGTCAGGTAATGCGGGAATTTTGTTCTCCCGAGGAGTTTGAAATCGTATTGGCTGATGGTGCTGGCGGGTATAAGGTATTTAAGCTGGAGGAGCTGCTGCCATGCAGCTTCGGGCCGGAGAATCTGGGTAAATAAATCAATCTAAATAAATTGAATAGAATATATTTATGAGAAGAGGGCATTTTTAAATGCTCTCTTTTTGCGTGGAAATTCATAGGCTTTGAAAAAGGTGATAAAAATTTTCATAATAATAAAAAAAGTTTAAACAAAGGCTTGACATGTATATAGCAATTGAGCTATTATATACAAGCTGACTCACGCAAGAGACTGCAGTGAGCAGAGATTGTTCCTTGAAAACTAAACAATGCAATAAGAAATCATGCACACATGATTTCAAGCCAGATGTTGGTCATCCTGGTTTACCAGGATGAATTTTAAAACAAGATTTGTGCGAACAAAATCTGAAATTCT
>JAFPCE010000073.1 GCA_017390245.1 Selenomonadaceae bacterium | reverse complement strand
TAATTGTTATTGCTGCAATTGTTGCTTTATTATTTGCTTATAACAATTCAGTTAAGGATGATTTTAATAATATCTCCCATGCAGAAATTTATCGTATGGGTGATGACTTCACAGGTCTTTATCATCGTCCCGACTGTCCAAAAATTAAAAAGGTTATGAAGCCAATTTATTTTGAAGATGGCAAAACTGCCAAGGAAAATAATGAGGCTGCTAAGCATGAGGGTTATAAGCCATGTCCTCGCTGCACACCAGATAAGGATTAAATTTAATAGTAAATTTGAAAAACATTGCACATTAAGGCATATATGGTTATATAATAGACCATGAATATATGTAAGATGGCAATGTTTTTTATTGCTCAAAAAATTAAGTACTCATAAAGGAGAAAAAAATGGCAATTCATCAGCCTACTCCGCCAACAGCACCTGTGGCGCCAGTGGTTCCAGGAGCACGAGAATCAGATACAGGCAGCACTGCGCAAACCAGCAGTACTGAAAATAGTAGTGGTATACATATTAGTATTAATGCACCTCAGCCTAATGCAAATACCACAAACGCTAATAATAGTGCGTCAGCAGTAAATCAGAGTAATGGAGATGGAAATAGCAATACAGACGGAGCTGACACCTCCAAAGATAATCAGGCAGCAGCTCAGGCTCAGCCAGAGGAAGGACAGCAATCAGCTCAGGCATATTTAAATGATAGCAGCAATGGTAATGAAAATTCCGAAAGTGTTCAGCAGCCTATTGAGCCATATCATGGTTCAGTTTTTGACAGTATTTCAGTTACATCTCTATTTATTGTTTTTTTAGCTGCTTTTGCATTTTTTATGTGGCGCAGTTTGAGAAAAAAGAAGAGCAGCAACGTATTTAATAGCAGGAAACAGACACAGATAAAGAAAACGATGTCATCCGCGAAAAATGAAGAATCAGGCAGCTTTGACAGGAAGATAAACAGTATGGCTGACAGTGATAAAGACGATAAAAACAAAGGCAGGAATTTTGAAATCAGAGTATAGTATTTTCACTATATTTTTTACAAATAGAAAGTTTTCAAGTATAATAGGAATGATATAGAGAAATTGAGGCAATGCCAAAAATATATGGGGGCGAATTACGTTGTTAGATATTAAGTTTGTAAAAGAAAATTTAGCTGCTGTTCAGGAGATGCTGAAGAACCGTCAGAATAAGACATCTTTAGATGGTTTTGAGCAGTTAGAGGAAAAGAGAAGAGCCATTCTGGCAGAGGTAGAAGCCTTAAAGAATAAGCGCAATACTGTTTCCAAGCAGGTTGGCCTTATGAAGAAGAATGGTGAAAATACTGATGCTATTTTCGCAGAAATGCGTCAGGTTGGTGAGCAGATTGATAAGCTGGATGCTGAGCTGAAGCAGGTTGAAACCGATTTGCGGGAAATCATGCTGCGCATTCCTAACATGCCAAAGGATGATGTTCCAATTGGTGTAGATGAAAATGATAACCCTGAGAAGCGCCGTTTCATGGAGCCTACTAAGTTTAATTTTGAGCCTAAGGCACATTGGGATTTAGGTGCTGATTTAGACATTATTGATGCTGAACGCGCTGCTAAGGTTACTGGTGCCCGCTTTACTTTCTATAAGGGTATGGGTGCCCGCTTAGAGCGTGCTCTGATTAACTTCATGATGGATCTTCATTCCAATAAGCATGGTTACAAGGAAATGCTGGCTCCATGCATGGTTAATACTGACAGCATGATTGGTACTGGCCAGCTGCCTAAATTTGCTGAGGATATGTTTAAGGTAGAAGGTACTGATTATTACATGGTTCCTACTGCTGAAGTTCCAACTACAAACTACCATCGCGAGGAGATTCTGGATGCAGAGCAGCTGCCAGAGTATTTCTGTGCGTATACCGCTTGTTACAGAGCAGAGGCTGGCAGTGCAGGCCGTGATACTCGCGGTTTGATTCGCCAGCATCAGTTTAACAAGGTAGAGCTGATTAAATTTGCAAAACCAGAGGATTCCTGGGATGAGTTAGAGAAGATGGTTGACGATGCTGAGGATGTATTGCGCATTTTAGAGCTTCCATACCGTGTTATCACTCTCTGCACTGGTGATATGGGCTTTACATCTGCAAAGACCTACGATATTGAGGTCTGGATGCCAGCTCAGAATACCTATCGTGAGATTTCTTCCTGCTCTAATTGTCTGGATTTCCAGGCTCGCCGTGCCAGCATCAAGTTCCGCCGCGATAAGAAGAGCAAGCCAGAGTTTGTACATACCTTAAATGGTTCTGGTCTGGCTGTTGGCCGTACTTTTGCAGCAATTTTAGAAAACTATCAGCAGGCTGATGGTTCTATTGTCATACCAAAGGCTTTAGTACCATACATGGGTGGTGTTGAGGTTATTAAAAAGCTGTAATGGCCGTATAACCATAGATATTATGAATAAAGAAGGCTTCGCCAAAATTGGTGGAGCCTTTTACCATTAGGAGGAGAAAAAATGGCAAAGCGTGCTGTATGGGCTGAGGTTGATCTCAAAGCCCTGGAGGAAAATATCAAAAATATCAAGAGCTGTATTAAAAATAATGCTAAATGGTGTGCTGTGGTAAAAGCGGATGCTTATGGCCATGGTGCTATTGCAGTAGCAAGAAAGGTTATTGAGCAGGGAGCAGATTATCTTGCTGTGGCTGTATTAAGTGAAGCAGTAGAACTACGGGAAGCAGGAATTACTACACCTATACTGATTTTAGGAGCATCTCCTGTTGAGGCAGCTGATACTATTGTGGATTACAATATCACCCAGGTGGTATTTACAAAGGAACAGGCAGAGAGCCTTTCCCTGGCTGCCAGAAGACGCCAAAAAAATGTTAAGGTACACATGGCGGTAGATACAGGCATGAGCCGCATAGGTGTAAGACCAGAAGTTGCGGGTGAATTTGCAAAAGCTGTTGCAGCTATGCCCAATGTTGAGCTGGAAGGAATGTTTTCTCATTTCGCTTTAGCTGATGCAGTGGATAAGACCTTTGCCTATAAACAGCTGGATAATTTTAAACTAGCTATTAAAAAGACAGAGGATGCTGGTGTAAAGATTGCTATTAAGCACATTGCTAATTCTGCAGCTATACTGGAAATGCCAGAAGCTCATTTTGATATGGTAAGAGCAGGTATTATCCTTTATGGCCTGTGGCCATCTGATGAAGTGAAGCATGTTATAGATTTAAAGCCTATAATGGAATTGAAAGCACAGATTGTATACCTGAAGGAGCTTCATCCAGGCGAATCTATCAGCTATGGCTGCACCTTTACTGCGCAGAGGGAGAGTAAAATTGGTACTTTGCCATTAGGTTATGCTGATGGTTATACCAGAATGTTCAGCGGCAAGGCACAGGTAGAGTATAATGGCCAGCGGGCACCAATTGCAGGCCGTATATGCATGGATCAGTGCATGGTGGATTTAACAGACATATCTGGCATCAAACAGGGGGATACTGTTATACTGTATGGTGGTACCGGGCCTTCTTTAGATGAAGCTGCCAGCTGGCTGGGCACTATTAACTATGAGCTGCCATGTATGCTGAGTCCGCGTGTGCCAAGAATATATAAAGATTGAGTAATTGCTCAATATTTCAGAGGATGTGAAAGCATCCTCTTTTTTTATAAAATGTGTAAATGAAATATTGACAAATAATGAAGAATAAGATAATATATACATCGTTGTCACGGCAGTATGCATATTAGCATTAGCAGTGATAAAAATACTTCAAATTAAATCTTGACAAAGAATTAATTTTGAAGTATTATATAAAAGCTGACTCACTTAGCTGTAATGGTTAGGGAGTGGCAAGTGTTCCTTGAAAACTAAACAATGCAATAGAAATCATGCACACATGATTTCAAGCCAGATGTTGGTCATCCTGGTTTACCAGGATGAATTTTAAAACAAGATTTGTGCGAACAAAATCTGAAATTCTTTAACAAGAATAATTCAAATAACAAGAGCCAATCGGTTCTTCAATAAATTTATTGGAGAGTTTGATCCTGG
>JAFPCE010000072.1 GCA_017390245.1 Selenomonadaceae bacterium | reverse complement strand
GGGAATATCATAATCCCGCAGCAGGGTAAAAATCTTAGAAACCTCTTCCATGCTGCCAGGGAAAATAAGATAATCAGCAGGCCCGCCAATATTAAAGGTGGTATGCTTGCTCATTGGTTCATTAATATAAAACTGCTCAGCAGTTAAAAACTTCTTAACTTCATCTATAAAATTCTGGTTCAATGCCATTTTATCGCCCTCGTATAAATATTATAGATACAAACTTGTATCATATCTTTAATATTATACAGGTTATTTCTAGCTTTGAAAAGGGGAATTTAGCTTATGTTTTATTGTTGTCATGCAGATTTTCATGTATAATAAAATTTGTTTGAAAATGAAAATTTAACCGTTAATATATGAACAATACAGGAGCCAATTATGCGTAAAGGATTAGCCTTTTTCCTGACTTTTCTGATTGTGACATGTCTCATGACATTTGCCTGCATTTACGCTACAGAAAAGACAGATTATTTACACTTAAAAAATTACCAGATAGAAACCAGCTTCCATGATGACAATGGCCACACTATTCTCACCTGGCAGCGTTATCCTTATCCTTGCTTTTACAAGGTTGTAACCTATTACAAAACTACTGGCAATGTGCCAGAAAGCCCGCAGTACCGTGAGGTTGCCTCTGAATACACCTTCGGTAACAGCTATCAGGTACCAGGCACTGCCATACCAGCCTACTACAAAGTTATAGCCTATGGCGTCTTTGGCCAGGTTTCCTCAGAAGAAATACTTATTCCTAATGCCAACTACGGTGACCCTTTAAAGCCTGTGGCCATATCCAAATACGACAGTGATAATCCTGCCAGCCTGAAGCCTTATATTTTGTGGCACAGTGTTCCAGATTGTGTCCTCTATGAGCTGGAGCTTTTAAGTGGTCCTCCAGACCATGAAAATACCACCGTGATTTCTAAAACCAATCACGTCTTTTCTACCCAGCAGGTTTTCACCAATGGCCTCCAGATAGATTTAACACCTTATGCTAAATATCCAAACCTATACTGGCGCGTCCGGGCTATGAATCTGAAAAAAGAACCTATTGGCGTATTTTCCGATGCTGAGCCTATTACCATTGATGCTAATAAAGAAGTGCCTAATAAGCCGCTTTTAAATAACTTTGACCGTATGGCTAACTTCCGCCAGCCAGTCTATCCAGTATACACCTGGATTCCTATGCTGGGAGCTGTAAAATACGAAGTAGAGCTGATGGTACATAAGCCTGCTCAGGAAAATAACACTGAACCTACGGCCGACAGAGCCTGGGCTAAGGTTGTAGGCGATGTCTTCAGCTGCTATGATGAATATCCACGCTATTATGGCGGTGAGTACTACTGGCGTGTCCGGGGACTAGATGCTAATGGCAACACTGTAGGCGTTTACTCAGACACTGACACCTTCACTGTACCTGTATATAAGGAACGGCCTTTGCTGGCTACCTTTGGTGACAGCATTACCCACGGTGGCGGTGCTGTATCCTTTTCCCCTGCCAATCTGGAGTACAGCTACGATACCTATTTGGATATACCAGCTATCAACATTGGCCGCAGTGGAGACACCTCAGAAACCTCATTAAAGCGCTTTGAAACCGATGTACTCCCTATACGGCCAAGAAATCTCATTATCATGACAGGCTCTAACAGCCTCAGGGCAAGCCATATTACTGCAAAAATGGTTATTGATGACCTGGATACCATAGTGAAAAAGTGCCAGGAAAACGACATCCGGCCGATTCTTCTGACTCTGCCGCCAGTTAATCCAGCTAATATCATGCGGGCCTTCCGCACACCTACTGATCCAAACTGGTTCATAAAGATGCAGACCATCAACAAATACATCCGCAGCCAGCAGTACTATATTGACCTGGAGCCATATTTCTATGACAATACCCACACTATGCTGGCACCACAATGGGCCAATGACGGCCTCCACGCTGACATCCAGGGCAAAATGCTCATGGCAGAAATAATCAACCAGCATCTTGATTTACTGGACAGGTAAAATTAAACATACAAAAATAACAAGGCAGCCACTGCTCCATAGCAATGACTGCCTTTTATTGTATATAAATTTAAAATCCACCATGCTGATAAGCCCTGGCTATAACATAGGATGGCTCATAAAATGCACTAGTATTATAATTGTCAATAGTGCTACACAGAGGATTATTATATACATTGATAATACCATCTGCATAATCTTCCTTTGTAGATAATGTATCAGAGATAAGACGCTGATATACTTTCCCCATCTGCAATGATGTAGGAATAATTTCAGCCAGTTCTTTATCAACATCTGTAATATCAAAATTTCCAGGCTCTAAACCATAAGCTTTTATCCACTCTTGGGCAACCTTTGCATGATTGTCAGCATGCAGCACATTAGCAACACTCAGTAGATGCTGTAAAGTCTTTTTCCCTATTTTATTTACAACATAACTATTGTGCTGTTTTAACTGACGGGCTACCTTTTCTATCATGTAACAAACGAAATAGAGATCATCTGTTGTTATGTCTTCATCTGGAAAATAGATGTTTTTCATAAAATATCACCGCCTATTAAGATTATGATAATCTATTTACTTAATATGATGCTCTTTACCCCAATGGCTGATTTTCTCATAATATGGCGTTGGCACTCCCAGCTTTTTGCCCAGGTCCACTACGCTGTCTACCAGGCCGGCAAATTCAGAAGGCCTTCCCTCAGCTATATCACGCTGCATGGATGTTGTTCCACCAGGGCCATAGGCGTCAATGAATTTAAGACCATACTGTACCAAATCCTTCTTAAACTTGACCCCCATAGCTTCACCGATGGCCTGCACCTCAGCAATGAGCCCCGCAAAGGTATCACGTACCTCACCAGGCTTCTGGAAGGCTTCACTGGTAACATTAAAGTAAGCACCAGTTGCCCCCATAGGAGATACAAAGCTAAACTTCTGCAAATGGGACTGGGCAATATCATCCGTCAGATGTGCCTCAATATGGGCATTGCGCATAACCTGCTCTGCCTCTTTCGCCTTGGCCTCCAGCGCTCTGCTCTGGCCTGGGCGGAAACCATAAAATACCCGCAAAATAGACTGCATCTGCTTAATCACACCAGGTGCTTCCTTTAAGGCATAAACATACATACAGCCGTCCATAGCTGTGAGATTGCCAGGAAGCTGCTCCTGCATAATGCGGCCAGTACCATAAACGTTCAAAATAGGCAGAATAATAGTCTCTGGTCCAGCCACCCGCTTTGCCAGCTCTACAGCTGCAGGCACGCCATTAAACTTAGTACAAATCAGCATCACATCAGGTGTTTCATTATATTCCTCCATGGTGCACACCTTAGCAGGCTTAATGGTAAATTCACCATAGTCAATGCTCTTGATAGTTAACCCATTATCCTTAATAGCCTGGCCGTGCTCACCTCTGGCAATAAAGGTAACATCCTCTCCAGCCTTAGCCAGAAAACCGCCTAAAACACCGCCAGTACCACCAGTGCCAACAATTACAAACTTCATATTATCTGCCTCCTGTTAATGGTTAAAACATCCAAGGGTAATACACCCTTTCAGCTCATCAATATATGCCACATATCCACCTGCTGGATCCTTTACCAGAATCTCCTTGTATGGCAAGGCCATGTAATAATCTTTATTTTTCCCCATAATTATACCTTTTCAATAGGTGCGTATTTCTGCATCAGGCTCTTTACCCCCAGGCCGTCAAAAGCAATGCGCAGCTGTACCTCTTCGCCTGCACCGCTGACAGCCACTACTGTGCCGATGCCCCATTTGCCATGCTTCGCCTTGTCTCCAGCCTTCCATTTAATGCTCATATCTGGCTTAATAGCACCAATAGCAGGCTTTACACCTAAGGTAACCCCTGGAATAGAAGCAGCGACACTGCTGGCACTTAGTTTCCCTCCATTGCCATTACTGCCCATAGCCTGCAGAGCTGACATGCCAGACATAGGCTGTCCCTGGCGATGGCGATTAGGATTGCCATTGCTGTAGTTTATCCTGCTCTGACCTAAAGACTGGCCATTGCCCATTCTGGTAAAGTTACCATTATTAAACCTGCCACTGTAGTCCCTGCGGGAGCTGTTATAACCATTATAGCCATCTAAGCCCTCAGAGCTGCCAAAGCTATTAAAGCTGTTACCACCAAAGCCGCCACGGGCCTCAAACTCATCCTTCAGCTCCTCAGGTATTTCCTCTAAAAATCTGGATGGTGCATTATAGCTGCTGCGGCCATAGAGCATACGGCTTCTGGCATAGGTCAGATATAGCTTTCTTTCCGCTCTGGTGATGCCCACATAACAGGTACGGCGCTCTTCCTCCAGCTCATCTGGCGATTCCAGAGTACGGGCATGAGGGAAAATTCCCTCCTCCATGCCAGCCATAAATACCACAGGGAACTCCAGTCCCTTGGCAGCATGCAGTGTCATCAAGGTAACTCTGTCAGCATCCAAATCACTTTCATCCAGGTCAGTGGTGAGAGATACTCGGCTCAGGAAATTCTCCAAATTTGGCTCTTCCTCAGTTTCCTTTTCAAACTCACGGGCCACACCCACAAATTCCCGCAGGTTCTCTATGCGGGACTCATTTTCAATCTTCTTATCTGCCTTCAGCTCCTCTACATAGCCAGACTTATCCATGATTTCCTCAATGAGGTCAGACACAGCCAGTGTTTCCTTCTTTTCCATCAAGGTGAAGAACAGAGTTAAGAATTTATTAATCGGATTCTTACTGCGGGAAGTAAGACCAGGTACATTATCCAGCTCCTCAGGATTGCCAATAACATCCAGGAACTTCTTGTTATTTTCTAAAGCATAATCCAGTATTTTCTGCACTGTAGCATCACCAATGCCACGCTTTGGCACATTGATAATCCTTGTCATGCTTACCTGGTCATAGGGATTGTGGAGAATCCTCAGATACGCACTGATATCCTTGATTTCCTTGCGGTCGTAGAACTTCAGGCCACCAACCATGGTATAAGGCAGGCCCATGCGCATGAAGGTTTCCTCCAGTACACGGGACTGGGCATTGGTACGGTACAAAATAGCCACATCATTATAGGATGTGTTGTAAATAGTATGCTGCTTAGCAATGGCATCAACGATATATTTAGCCTCATCCCGCTCATCTGCAGCATAATAGGTAGTAATCTTATCACCCTGGGCATTATCAGTCCACAGCTTCTTTGGCTTGCGGTTATGATTCTCATCAATAACAGCATTAGCCGCTGCCAGAATATTCTTGGTAGAACGGTAATTCTGCTCCAGCATAATGGTTCTGGCCTCTGGATAATCCTTCTCAAAGTTCAGGATATTGCTGATATCAGCACCACGCCAGCCATAGATAGACTGATCCGCATCACCAACCACACAGAGATTGCGCCAGCCATCAGCCAGAAGCTTGGTAATGGTGTACTGGGCACCATTGGTATCCTGATACTCATCAACTAAAATATATCTGTAACGGCGCTGGTATTTCTCCAGAATCTCCTGATGCTCCTCTAAAAGACGCACTGTCAGCATCAGCAAATCATCAAAATCCACTGCGTTATTTTCCCGCAAAAAGCGCTGATAATTTTTATAAACCTCAGCTACCTTCTGCTCAAAGAACCCTGCTGCGTTCTTCTCAAAAGTCATAGGCCCGATAAGCTGGTTTTTGGCATTGGAAATAGCCCCCAGAATACCATTAGGGGTAAAACGCTTATCATCAAGATTCATTTCCTTTAAAATACGTTTTACCACAGTCTGGGCATCAGAGGCGTCGTAAATGGTAAAGTTATTATTATACTCCCCGCCATGTTCAATCTCCCGGCGCAGGAACTTAGCACAAAAGGCATGGAAGGTACTCAGCTGAATCTCCTTAGCACCAGCACCTATGAGCCGGTCCACACGATCCCGCATCTCCTTGGCAGCCTTGTTGGTAAAGGTAATAGCCAGAATGCTATATGGAGCCACCCCGTGATCCAGCAGATTAGCAATACGGTGAGTCAGCACCCTGGTCTTGCCAGAACCAGCACCAGCCATAATCAGTAAAGGCCCCTCCAGACATTCAACAGCCTCTCTCTGAGCCTCATTCAAACCATGAAAAATATCCACGCTCTTCTCCTTATCACAAATAAATCAAACATAT
>JAFPCE010000071.1 GCA_017390245.1 Selenomonadaceae bacterium | reverse complement strand
TCTATCTTTGATAATGTATTTCTGGTTTTTACCAGCTGATCCAGACGTTTTTTATCTTCATTAAAGGTTTTCAGAATTTCCTGATATACCTTCTGCAGCATTGGATTGACACCCACAGTAATTTTAGTGACCACATTGGCTTCATTGCCAATAGTTTTAGCACTAATTTCTTCACCGGCAGCTAAGTCGCCACCAGTAACCTGTCCCTTGCCACCTTCTACCGCCAAATGATGACCCGCACGGATATTTGAATGCATAGCCACATCAGAAATATATATGTTGCCACCTGCTTCAATATCAGCATTCTCAGCAAAGGAGGCCTTGAAGTCTTCTGCAGCCTTGATATATCCACGGTTCATTCCCTGGACACCGCCCTTAACGCAAATATTGCGTCCTTCAACTACAGCACCGCTGATCATGCCATTAACCTCTATATCGCCAGTAGCTTTGACAATAAATCCTGCCTGCACTGAGCCACGTATATGGACAGCCCCGTCAAATTCAATATTGCCTGTCGCCATGCCGACATCCTCTTTAACTTCCAGAGTTGAGTCAACACTGATTTTGTTACCAGCATCAACAATCTGTCCATCAATATCTGCTATCAGCAGATTTTCGTCCTGAACACTGGTATTTTTACCAACTGGTATAGGTTTAGGCTTACCGTTTTTAGTGTTAATCTTATCACCATTGATATTTGTTCCAGGAACCCCCTGAGTATGTGGTATACGCTCTGCCAGTACCTGCCCTTTAGTAACAGGTACAAAGTAGTTAAGGTTCTTGTAATCAGCACGATTATTGTTATCTAGCATTGGCCGTCCCTTTTCGCCAATGTCAAACTTACGCAATATCACAGCATCAGTTCCCGGCTGTGGCGGAGTACCATGGGCTACTACTGTCATGCGTCCTGTACGGGCTGCCTCTTCTACTGCTTCCTGCTCAATACCATAAGTTACATGACGGTCTGCCAGGGCTTCCATAATCATATCTGCAGTTGGCGTAATCTGATTGCCGGTCTTTTCAAAGCTGACAGTAGCCGACATCTTATCCTTTGCTATATCAACAACAATGGTGCCATATTCCACGCTGTCACTTTTAACTGCGTTCTCTTCTCCCTCAGATATTGAGCCTTCTGGCAGAATAAACTTCTTGCCTAAAAATCTTGGCAGCCCTGCAGCCTCTCGCACTGCATGTGCTAAAGCCTCCAAATCATAATCATCAACACTATACTCATTAAGAATCTGCCGCATGTCAGACAGCTCAAATAATATTTCATTATTTGTCTGTGGATATACAGTAAGGAAAACTCCATCCTGGCGAAATTCAAACTTATATCCGGCATGTACCCCGCCTATGCGGAAAATCTTTTCTCCAGTATCCCCCATAACTAGCCCTCCTCAGTTATTTCCCTATAACTGATTCTGCCCCTATGACTATAAGGACGTTTTTTATATTTCAATTAGTACAGACCATCTGTATTTGCCAAAAAGCCTCTCATTTTGAACATAGCCTTTGTATGCAGCTGGCAAATTCTGGCCTCTGATAAATGCATTACCAAACTAATTTCTTTCATAGTCAATTCTTCATAGTAATACAAGGATACTACCAAACGCTCCTTCTCAGACAGCTGATCGATAGCCTTGGTTAAGGTCTCTTTTAACTCTATAAATTCCGCATTGCGATACGGATCTGAGTCCGTCGATTGCGGTGCTTCTGATTTCATATATTCCCCTAAAGGAATCACAGTAGCAGCATTTATCTGCTGCTCTAACTGGTGCACCTGCTGCACCGTCATTTCCAGCTCTCTGGCCAGCTCTTCATCTGTAGCTGACCTGCCTAATTTCCCTTCTAAGGCAATAACTGCAGACTCATATTTTCTGATTTTCTGCCGCAAGGAAACAGATATCCAGTCCTTGGCACGAAGCTCATCCTTCATAGCACCGCTAATCCTTACGCCAGCATAAGTTTCAAATTTATTACCAAGTTTATAATTATAGCGGTCTATAGCATCCATTAAGCCAAAATAACCGCTAACCACAAGGTCGTCTCTGTCTACGTGAGATGGCAAGCTTATGGCCAGTCTGCCTGCAATGATGTTCACAAGTGGTAAATAATGCTCTATCAGCTGATTTCTTATATCCTGTTCCTTACTTTCAGCATAAGCAATCCACAATTTTTGAATCTCCTCAGCTGTGTTTTTTTTATCATCCACTTGTCATCACCACCTTGAAATATTACCATTAGTTATTATTGTCTGTTACCATGTGCTTTAAACCATCTGTCTCAAGGGGCTGAAAGCCATTTTCTGCAGAACTTTCCTCTGCTTCGTTTTCTCCTTCTTCTGCCTTCGCATCATCACCATCATTCTGGACTTCTTGCTCTTCACCCAGCTCATCCATAGCTTCTTCCGTTGCTTTGATAAGCTTCTGGTAACTAAAATGCTCAAACAGAAAAGCACCGATATACACCAGTACACCGGTGACAAAAAAGCTACATACTGTTCTTAGCAGCACTATAGAAATACGGGCATCAGATACTAATCCTGCAATCATAGCTGTCAATGCAGCTATGATTGCAAAAAAAACAGCAATGCCCAATTTAAATTTCATGCTCATTTTAAAATTCCTTATCAGCTTTATCTATGGTCTTAACCTTATAGACACCAGTAGACAAGTCTATTTGTACAGTACGGCCATAATTTCCGCCAGTATCCTCTGCTACAATTGGAATCTTCATTTCCTGAAGCTTCTCTTTAGCAGCTGCCGCGTTTCTTTTACCAACGCTCATAATATCAGAAGCACTGGCAAAAACAAACATCTGTGAACCGCCGGCTAATTTTGCCACCAGACGGGATCTGCTAGCCCCCTTGGCTACGATCTCATCTACCATATCTGGTATGCCTGTATCTGCAAATTTTGCTCTGTTTTCATTTGCTCTGGACTGGGTACTGTCAGGCAGCATAATATGCAATAATCCACCAATTTTAGTTTGTGGATCATAAATAGATATGCCGATACAGGAGCCAAGTCCATAGCTAATCAAGGTAGCTGGTGCACAGCCAACCTTATAATCAGCCATTCCTACCTTTACTAATTCTGGCATATCATTCAACTCCTACCGCTGACAAAATTTTGTCCAGAGAACCAGGATCAGGCACCAGGAAGAAATGTCCCTTGATACCGTCATCCTCAGTCTTAAATTCTGTCTCTATAACCAGGGCATGATCACCCATCTGACCTAACTGAACTAAAACAACACTAAGGATTGCACCTGCCATATCCATAGCCAAAGCTGGAATAGATGGCAGCAAAGAAATATTGGTGAAATTAAACAAAGCATTCAAGTATGCACCGGACAGAATATTTCCAATCTCCATCAATGCAGACTGATCCATAAAGTCTAACGTCATGGTCTCACCATGCTTTTTGCCCATAAGCATATCCACTAGATAAAAAGCACTTTCCTTTGGCAAAAGGAACAAGATATTACTTGGAGCCTTGCCATATACACGCAGGAACACGCCTACTACCATTACCTCTGGACCACCTACCAATTCAGGAACATCATCCAAAGGAACTACAGATACACGTGGAACCTCCATATCAATACGGCGATTGATAATCTGTGATAAGGCTGTTGCAGAATTACCTGCGCCAACATTACCTATTTCCCTAAGTGCATCCATCTGTGCCACAGATAAATTTGCAACATCATCTGACATTAGTTTCATCCCACCAATCTCTGCATCAAGAGGATATTACTCCTCACCATTTAAACCGATAATCTCGCTGAGGTTAAGCTGAATTATCAATCTGTCATCTACCTTGCCAATACCAGAAATGAACTTGCTGTTGCTGTCATTACCGGTAACTGTTCTGCTAGTATCAATATCATCAGCATTAATGGTACGTACTTCAGTAACAGCATCAACCAGCATGCCAACTGCTACCTCATCATACTGTACAATAACGATTCTAGTATTTGCAGTATATGGAGTATCCTCCAAGCCCAGACGTTTCTTCAAATCAATAACTGGCAGTACGCTGCCTCGAAGATTGATTACGCCCTTGATAAACTCGGGTGCAAAAGGAACTCTGGTTATATCAGTAAGGCCCTTGATTTCCTGCACATTTAGGATGCTAAAGCCATACTCTTCATTTCTAAGTTTAAAGGCAACTACCTGATCTTCATTAGCCATTTTCAAGCCTCCCCTGATTACATCAATGCACTAACATCAAGGATCATAGCCACATGGCCATCACCCAAGACAGTTGCACCAGCTAACATCTTCAAGCCAGACAAGAGCTTGCCCAATGTCTTGATAACAATTTCCTGCTGTCCAATGAGGTTATCTACAACAATACCAATCTTGTGGTCGCCAACATGTACAACCACAACGAAGATATCTTCCTCATCATTATCGGCCCCCTTAGGTACGCTGAGCACCTCACCCAGTCTTGCAATTGGGATAATCTGGCCACGAAGCACAATAACCTCTTTATTCTGTACAGTCTTAATATCATCAGGAGTAATATTGATAGTACTATCAATAGAACCCAATGGAATAGCATACATCTCATCCTGAACCTTAACCAGCATTGCCTGGATAATAGCCAGAGTCAATGGCAGCTTAATCTTGAATACAGAACCTTCATCTATCTTGGTTTCAACATCTACATGGCCGCCTAAGGATTCAATCTTGCTGCGGACAACATCCATGCCTACGCCACGGCCAGATACATCAGTAATGGTCTCAGCAGTGGAGAAGCCTGGCAGGAAAATCAAGCGAACTGCATCTGCATCTGGCAGTGCATCTGCCTCCTCGCGGGAAATCATGCCCTTCTCTACAGCCTTGTTACGAATCTTATCTGCATTGATACCAGCACCATCATCTGTAACCATAATAACAACATTGTTACCTTCATGGCGTGCAATCAGACCTACTTCACCAGTACGAGGCTTGCCCTTTGCTTCACGATCATCTGGATGTTCAACGCCATGATCCAGAGAGTTGCGGAGCAAATGCATCAATGGATCACCAATCTCGTCAATAACGGTACGATCCAGCTCTGTATCTTCACCCTCAATAGTAAGGTTAATATCCTTGTTAAGCTCTTTGGCCAAATCTCTAACCATACGTGGGAAGCGGTTAAACACCTGACTGACAGGCACCATGCGGACCTTCATAACCACAGACTGCAAGTCTGAAGTAACTCTGTCCATCTGCTCTAAGGTCTCAGTCAGTTCAGTCAGGCGGTGAGTCATGCCAATCTGTTCCAAGCGTACTTTGTTAGTAACCAGCTCACCTACAAGATTCATTAAAGTATCCAGCTTCTCAATATCTACACGAACGGACTGGCCTGCAACATGTGCCTTCTTGTCATTCTTGCCTGCAGGTTTCTTTGCTTCAGCCTTCGCATCAGCTTTCTTTGGCTCAGCCTTCTTGGCAGCAGGAGCAGCAGCCTTAGGTGCTTCCTCCTTTGTCTCTTCCTTGCTTGCAGAAAGAGTAATCTCAGTAACCTTTACCTCAGTAATCTCAGAGATAGCAGATACACCATCTTCAATTGCTTTTGGCTCAGCATCTGTTACAATCACAACATCAAAGGAATGATCGAACTTCTCCTGCTCTAAATCCTGTGCAGGAGGAACAGATTTGATAACATCACCCAGTTCATCCAGTACATTCATAACCATATAAGAACGGGCAGATTTTAATAAGCAGCTTTCAGCAATCTCCACATGAACAGCATAAGGAATCAGACCGCTGTTTTTAGCTTCACGAATGACAGTCTCATCAGTATCATTAAGCTCTAAAACAGGTGCTGCAGCATTCTCGCCCTCAGCAGCCTCTTCTGCTTCCTCAGCTGCAGGTGCCGCATCCCCCTTAGCAATAGCATTAACCTGTCGTACCAGATCAGATACATCAACCAGGTCCTCTGACTCGCCATTACCAATGTTCTCTACCATCTCCTGCAAAGAGTCAACGCACTTAAAGATAACATCAATAATCTCTGAGCTTACCTTTAACTGCTCCTTGCGCAGCATGTCCAGCAGATTCTCCATATCATGGGTCAGCTCTGCAGTCTTGGTGTAACCCATGGTTGCAGACATACCCTTTAATGTATGAGCATTACGGAAAATCTCATTTAATACGGATAAATCCTCTGGGTCATTTTCCAAGCTCAACAAACCATCGTTCAGAGATTGCAAATGTTCCCGAGATTCATCCAAAAACATTTCCATATACTGATTTGTTTCCATTTCTATTCCCCCTGATTAACTTACTTCCTAACCATTTCCATGATTGCATCTGCGATCTGCTCTACCGGCAGAACCTCATCTGCAATACCCGCTTCAACAACGGCTTTCGGCATACCATATACTACGGTAGTTTCTTCTGATTCAGCAATTACACGGCCACCAGCTGCTTTTATTTTTTTCATACCAGCTGCACCATCACATCCCATGCCAGTTAAAATAACTGAAACAACATCAGACCCATACTTAACGACTGAGTCGAACATGACATCAACAGCTGGACGATGGGAGGCCAGTGGTGGATCCTGATTCAAGGAAATCACTTTCCTGCCAGTTTCTCCCTTTACTGTCAGGTGATAATTCCCCGGAGCTATATATACATGTCCTGGCAATATTTCTTCGTTGTCAACAGCTTCTGATACCGTCACCTGAGACAGAGAATTCAGCCTGTCTGCCAGTGATTTGGTAAAGCCTGCCGGCATGTGCTGCACAACAACCATACCACACGGCATACTGCCAGGTAATTTTGGGATAACATATTGCAATGCCTTTGGCCCGCCTGTGGATGTACCTAACGCCACAATCTTGTGTCCGCTGGCCCCACCGCGAGCGGTTATAGCAGCACTGCGCTGTTTTAGCAAAGGGTTTTCGCGCTTGGCAATCATGCTTGCTCTGGACTGATGGCTTGCCTGTGCAGCTTCCACATAAGAGCCTCTGTGCAGCATGCTCTGTACCCTGCCAGATGTACCAGCACTGCTTGCCACGCCTCTGCTATTTTCGGCAGCACCGTTATTTGTGCTGCTGGCAGAAGGGACATTATAACCTTTACGTTCAAATATATTAATTCGCTTTAAATTTGGTGCTTCCTGCTTTTTGGTGAAAATATTACGATTAAAATTGAAAGTGCTAATTCTAGCCTGTGCTACACTTCGGCATTTTTCTATAATATCATCCTCAATAGCATCGATTCTTGATATGGAACCACCTGTTTTGCATAAGAAGTCAACAGCACCTAACTCAAGAGCTTTAATAGTTTCCTCTGCTCCTTCTTTTGTTAAACTGCTGAACATCATAACAGGAACTGGATTTTCCTTCATGATTATCTTAAGAGCACTGAGACCATCCAGGACAGGCATGTGCACATCCAATGTAAGCAAGTCTGGTTTCAGCTTAGCAACCAAATCCACGGCTTCCTGTCCGTTTCTAGCTGTACCAGCCACCTGAAAATCCTTGTGCTTTGTAAACAAATCTGAAAGAACCTTGCGCATGAATGCAGAATCATCTGCAATAATCACACGAATCATAGCCTCACCCCATTACTTGCCAATACCCTTGGCCAGGATCTTGCGCTGTACATCAAAAATATATCGGATCATTTTATTTTGATCGCCTCTAGAGAACTCCAGGAAACGCAGTCCTATACGGTACCTTTTTTTACCACCGCTATCTACTGGAACGCAACGAACCACTCTGCCCATCAGCTTCAGCAGTTCTATGCCGGGAATATTAGCCTTCTCAATAGCCACCATGCTGTCTAAGGGCAATGGAAAATCATTGATAATGCCAACACCGCCACCACTTAAATCAACAGTGGTAGTCAATACCATATCCCCTAATGCGCCCTCTTCATCTACTGGACGAATGACAATGCTGCGGTTCACCTGTACACGGACAAACTCACGCTTCTGCATTTTTTCTACAGTTTCTGGTTTTGTCAGAAACAGCACTGGTATAGGAGATCTTCCCTTATCCAGATAATTGGCAAAAAACACATAAGAAGTTGCTGTTGTAGTTGCCCTGCACAGCAGGCGCTCACCTAAGGATGGAATGATAGGAAACCCCTTTTCATCAGTTGGCATTGCCACCATCAGTCTGTCCTTGGTAATATCTTCTATTCTGCTTTTATAGCCTATTTCCCCATTGTATGTAAAAATCTCCAGCCTCTGCCCTACAGCAAGAGTTTTAGAAGCTGGCATTTTTTCACCTTTTCCTAGATCCATAGCGTACCTCTCATATTATTTCTCACTCTATATTTTATC
>JAFPCE010000070.1 GCA_017390245.1 Selenomonadaceae bacterium | reverse complement strand
CGTTCATAAGGTTCTGCGTTTAACTGATTAGCAGATTCTACTTTGAGAATGCTGTTTATGGCTTTCTCAAGGATTTGTCTCATCCCTTCGCCTGGATTATTTTGTAAAATTAGTAGAATTTCATCCTGATTTAAAGTAATATTGAGTTGAGCCATTGTTTTATCCTCCTCGGTATTGTGTTTTGTGGTAATTTCATTATACCTGAAGGATGAGCCAATGGCTCGTTTATTTAATTTACACCATTATAAGGACTTAACCAGTTTAAATATTGATGATTTCTATAAGACTCTGGCTTATGCTTTTTTGTATAAAAGCCTGGCTCATGAGGTGGATGGCATTCCAGTGAATCAGCTGACGTTATCTCTGGTGCGTCAGGGATATCCCAGGGAAATGGTGAAGAAGCTAGAAGCTGAAGGGATGCAGGTACACAGGCAGTATCCTGGCATCTACTATATAGCAGATGCACCAATATCAGCACAAATAGTTGTAACCCAGGAACTGGACGCAGAAAACCACAGAATCCTCAGAGTGCTAACTAGTGATCTAAATGAAGCAGATGCTAGGGGCTTTCTAGAAGAAGCCAGCAATTTAACTAATAAAGGGGATAAAGATAATATCAGTGCCGTACTGACGGTTAGTATGAATGCTAATTATGCTGTATATGAAGATTTGCAAAGGAGTGAACTTACTATGGATTGCGAACCATTAAAAAGATTGATGAAAGATGAATTTGACAAAGCTGAAGCTCGTGGAGAAGCTCGTGGAGAAGCTCGTGGCAAGGCTATTGGCGAGGCCTCTGGTGTGGAGAAAATGGTAGTATCCCTGCTGAAGGCAGATCAGACAGTAGATTTTGTGGCTAAGGTGGCTAAAATGACCGTGGAACAGGTGAGAGCCATCGGCAAAAAAGCAGCGGTGCTGTGAATGCCTGAGTAATTTTAATATAATAAGAAGGCCTTTTGCATATAATGTGCAGAAGGCCTTTTGTATTTGTCAAAATTTACATATTATAAAGCTCTGCTTTGTGATATACTTATGGCAAGTGTTTGAGGGGGAATCTTTGTGGAGAAGAGTATTGAAAAAATGCCGTTTTCTGAAGCAGAGCTGCTGGAAAAGGTTCAGGCGACAAATCTTTTGTTTTGCCAGCTGAATATGATGAATCAGGTAAGTTCCCTGGATGAGCTGAAAAAGCTGATTCCGGATATGCTTCAATTTATTGGCAGATATACAGGATCTGACAGGGTGTATATTTTTGAAGAGAATATTGTGCAGCAGGGGTGCTATACCAATACCTATGAATGGTGCGCTGAGGGGGTTGTGCCAGAAATAGATGAGCTGCAGGCTGTGCCTTTTACGGAGATGCCAGTGTGGTATGATGCTTTTTCTGATGGCAGGATAATTGCTTTTGAGGATTTGGAAAGCATAAGAAAGAGCATGCCCTTAGAGTATGCGATTTTAAAGCCACAGCATGTGCATTGCCTGATTTGTGTGCCTTTATGTGCGAATCGGAGACTTATAGGCTTTATGGGGCTGGACAATCCAGTGTGGAGCAGAATTCCCATATCTGAGAATATTCTCCGGTATATTGCTGGTGCCATCACCCGTTCTCTGGAGTACTTTGAAACTGAGCAGGAGCTGCAGAAGGCTAAGGCAGCGGCAGAGGTGGCCAGCAAGGCGAAGACCAACTTTTTGCTGAATATGTCCCACGATATCCGTACGCCTATGAATGCCATTTTAGGCTATGCAGATCTGGTGGACCGGCACTACAAGGATGAGGAGTCTGTGCGGGATTACCTGCAGAAGGTTCATTCTTCCGGAGAGTATCTGCTGTCCTTGATAAACAACGTGCTAGAGGTATCCAGTATTGAGAGTGGCAAAACTCATATAGATGAAGCACCTATCCAGCTAAAGGACATGGATGAGGAAATCATGACTGCCTTTAGCAAGGATATGAAGAAGAAAAATATTAACTTTACCCAGAACTGCCAGGTGCATACTCCTTATATATATGGCGATGTGGTGAAGCTAAAGGAAATTTATTTTAACCTTATTTCCAATGCTATTAAATATACTCCTGCCGGCGGCAGCATTACTGTGGATATTCAGGAAAAAGCTGCAGCTGAGGAAGGCTATGCTACTATCGTAGTATCAGTGACTGATACTGGTATTGGCATGACTAAGGAGTTCCAGCAGGAGATGTATGAGCAGTTTACCCGTGGCAGGGATTCTGTGAAAAATGAGTTACAGGGGACAGGACTGGGTTTGGCCATCGTCAAGAAGCTAGTTGATTTAATGGGTGGAATCATTGACGTCTGGAGCGAGCCTGGCAAGGGGACGAAGTTTACTGTCAGCATAACTCACCGTATTGCCCAGGAACTGGATGTAAAGCGGGATATCCTGGCAGAGTATGATTTAACAGCTTTGCAGGGCAAGAGAATTCTGCTGGCTGAGGATAATGATCTGAATGCTGAGATTGCCATGGAGCTTTTAAAGGAATATGGCATGCAGGTGGAGCGGGCTGAGGATGGTGTTGTCTGCATTGATATGCTGTCTAAGGCTGAGTCTGGTTATTATGATATGATTATCATGGATATTCAGATGCCTAAGATGGATGGCTACAGGGCGGCAAATCTGATTCGCAATCTGCCAGATGCGGAGAAGAAGGATATTCCTATTGTGGCTATGACGGCTAATGTGTTTGCGGAGGATAAGCAGCTGGCCTGGGAGGCTGGGATGAATGGGCATATTGCCAAGCCTATTGATGTGCACAGGGTGCTGCAGGTGCTGATTGAAATACTGAGCTAAAAAACAATTACTTTTCGCCACAACATATACCCTCTCCAGAACGCTCTCGCTACCAGAAACCGCCTAGTGGAACTAAGCTCTGACTGCGCTTTGCTTGTCAATCGCTAAGTACCAAGGCTCTTCAGGTTCTGTCGTAGGGTATATGCTTGTGGCTCTTTGTAGTTTATTGCATTTTTAAAAATTCCAATTATATATATAACGCCCTTTACAAAAAAATGGGCTTTGGCTAAAATTAAATATGTATGAAATAATGAGACCGTTGGATGGTAGTTTGATGCTAAGCTGATGGTCTTTTTTCTTGTTTAAGGAAATATTTTTGTGATAGATTTAGGAGCTTGAGGATGAAATTGATTGTGGGGCTGGGGAATCCTGGCAGTGAATATGCTAAGACGAAGCATAATGTAGGCTGGATGTTTGTGGACAGGATGGCTGAGCGGATTGGTGCAACGGGCTGGAAGGAAAAGGAAAAGGAAAAGGGCATGGTGGCTGAGGGCCGTGTAGGGGCTGAGAAGGTGCTGCTGGTAAAGCCTATGACTTATATGAATAATAGTGGTGAGTGCGTAGGCCCGCTGATGCGCTGGTACAAGCTGGGGCCTGAGGATGTACTGGTGGTGCATGATGATATGGATATTCCTGCAGGTACTATCCGCATCAGGAAAAAGGGCAGTGCTGGCGGCCACAATGGCATTAAGTCTTTGATTGCCCATATAGGCAGTGAGAAGTTTATCAGGGTGCGCATCGGCATTGGCAGGCCGTTACCTGGGCGGACTGTAATCAATCATGTGTTAGAGCCTTTTGCGGCAGAGGATGTGCCAAGGATAGCTGAAGCTATTGAATATCTGCAGCCAGCAGTGGACTGTATCATCAATGAAGATGTGGATATGGCCATGAACCGCTACAATCCGAAAAAGGTGAAAAAAGCGAAAAACAGCCAGCAGGCAGAGGCTGGTGAGCAGATAGAAAAAGCTGCTGGAGCAGGTCAAGCAGAGGAGGCTCATGATGGCCAGACAGAATAACAAAAAGAATAATTCCCATAACAAAAATAAAAATACTCATAAGCATAGCAGACCAGAAAGAAGCCCTATTACAGCATTGTACGCTGATGCTGAAGGGGAAATCTTTGACGCTCCTGGCATTGGTGCAGTGGGCCGCATGGGAGATGACCTGGTGGCTATCCAGCCTGGGGATTTAATCCCCCTGCCAGATACGGCTGATTTGATGTTTCTGCCGGAAAGATATGCTGTAGGCATTGATGAGAGTGGTGAACTGGTAGTATTAGAAGGCAGGGCTGTGGCAGCTATTCTGCCAGCAGGCTATACCCGTACCATGCTGCCAGGCTTTGAAAAGGAAGAAAATGCCAGCCGTCTGCCACTATATGGCTACAGCGCTGTGGTGGTGTATAAGGATGAGCTGTATGTAACTGCTATCTATACTGATGAAAATCACAAGTGGAGTCCTGAATTTTACAATACGCCTGATTTAAAGAAGCTGGTGCATAAGGTAAAGAAGGATTTGCCGGAAAATCCACTGATAGATCACCTGGCTAACTGCTCTTTAGAGTGGCATTGCTGCACGGCAGAAAATCTCTTCTATCGCCGCTGGGAGTGTGGCATCCCTACATCACCAGTGTGCAATGCCAACTGCTTTGGCTGTATTTCCCTGCAGCCAGCTGAGTGCTGTCCATCACCTCAGAGCCGTATTAAATTCCGGCCAACAGCTGAGGAAATCGCTGAGGTAGGCCTTTATCATCTGGAAACTGCTCCAGAGGGCATTATCAGCTTTGGCCAGGGCTGCGAGGGAGAACCTTCTCTGGCAGCAGACAATATTGCTGCAGGCATTAAGCTGATTCGTGCTAAGACAGACAAGGGACAGATTAATATTAATTCCAATGCAGGCTACACTGAAGGCATCAAAAAAATAGTGGATGCGGGCCTTGATACCATGCGTGTCAGCATTATCAGCGCCATTCCGGAAAGCTACGCTGCTTATTACCGCAGCAATTATCAGCTGGAGGCAGTAAAGGAATCCATCCGCTATGCACTGGACCATGGCATTTACGTGTCCCTGAATATGCTATATTTTCCTGGCTTTAACGACAGGCAGGAGGAGCTTGCAGCCTGGAAGGAATTTTTCCGGGAGCTGCCTGTGCAGATGATTCAGGTGAGAAATTTAAATATTGACCCTGATGCTTTTTTAGAGATTATGCCAGAGGCTAAGGGTACTTATGTAGGTACAAAGGCCTTTTTGCAGGAATTACAGCAGGAATTCCCACAGCTGGTTATTGGCAGCTTCAGCCATTATGTTGAATAATTTACACAATAAAAGCAGGACTTTTCAGTTATAAGGTTGAATATTATAAGATAATGTATTTTAAGCATATTAAAACTGTTAGCGGAGGTATATTAAAATGCTGGATGAGAGAGACTGGGAAGAATTTAAAGGCAAGTTAAGACGCAAGACTGAGATAGATTTGGATTTGTACAAGGCACCACAGATGCAGCGCCGCATCATGAATCTGGCCAGACGCAATGGCTATGATACCTATAGCGGCTATTTTGACCATGTAGTGCAGGACAAGGATGATTTTGCAGCATTTATTGAGTACCTGACTATTAACGTGTCTGAATTTTTCCGTACACCAGATAAATTTGCCCAGCTGGAAACAGATGTTATTCCAGATTTGCTGACCCGTTCCAAAAAGCTGAATATCTGGAGCGCTGGGTGCTCTATCGGTGCTGAGCCATATTCTCTGGCTATGATTATGAAGGAAATGACCCCAGGTGTGAGACACCGCATTCTGGCATCTGACCTGGATATTGAGATTCTGGGCAAGGCCAGGAAGGGCGTTTATAATTCCAGTGAGCTGAAGGCTATGTCTGATGCCCGTAAGAATAAATATTTTGACGTGGACGGCGATAAGTATGCTGTTAAGCAGGAAATCAAGGACTGCATTGAGTTTAAGCGCCACAATCTTTTGAAGGACAACTTTGAAAGTGGCTTTGATTTGATTTTGTGCCGCAATGTAGTTATTTACTTTACTGAAGAGGCTAAGGACCAGCTGTATGCTAATTTCTTCAAGGCTTTAAAGCCAGGGGGCATCCTCTTTGTTGGTGCAACTGAGGCAATTTTGAATTTCCGCAAGCTTGGCTATACCAGCTATAAGCCTTTCTTCTATCAGAAGCCATTATGATTTAGAATTTTGAGAAAATATTAAGCTGAAGATGATATTTTGTTGCAAGGTGGTAGAAAGATGATTGCCAATAAAGCCATTGAACAGATGACTCGAGATGAGATGTCAGCACTGCAGCTGAAGCGTTTGCAAAAGCAGGTTAACTGGGCGCTGGAAAAAAGTGCCTATTATTATAAGGTTTTTTCTGCTGCAGGAATAAACAAGGATACCATTCAGAGCCTGGATGATATCAGGAAAATACCTTTTACTACGCCAGATGATTTGGAGCAGGTTTCTGCTTTTGATCTGCTGACTTTGCCTATTTCTGCGGTATTGCGCATTTCCCGCCAGGGAGGCAAGCGTACCTTTAAAAAGATTTATACCAGTGGTGATTTAGCTTACCAGATTGAGATGCTTACCAGAGTACTGGTGGCCCATGGTATCAATAAATCCACTGTTGTGGGGCTTTTGGGAGAGTCCTCTGACAGCCGTTTAATGGATGTGCAGTATGCGCTGGAGAATATTGGCGCTACTGTGCTGCTGCTGGGAACAGATAAGGAAAATATCAAAGAACTGATTACTGATTTCCGCATTGATGTGCTTATTAGTGATTTTCTGCAGGTGACGAAGCTGATTGTGCTGCTGCAGGCTATGGGCATCTCTACGGAGAAGCTGTACCTGCCAGAGGTTATCTGCATGGAGGAAGGTGTTCTGAATCCTAATAAGAATTACATTGAACAGCGGCTGAAGACCAGGAACACCATTATTTACAATTCACCTAGCATGGGCTGTGCTGGCAGTCTGTTTTCCTGCCAGGAGGGCAATGGCTTCCATGTGCAGGAGGATTACTTCTATCCTGAGATTGTGGCCTTTGGCTCTGATGAGATTATTACTGATTCCCATACTGTGGGAGAGCTGGTACTGACTGCATTGGCGGCTGAGGCTATGCCTGTTTTCCGTTACAGAACTGGACAGGCTGTGATGCATATAGATAAGCCATGTGACTGTGGCAGAACCTTGCTGCGGGTGGCAACGCCAACAGAATACGAGGCTAATGCTGGGAACTCAGCAAGTTATTAAGATAGTACGTGAAAGCTACTGCGTAGTTGCAGTAGCTTTTTTCATCGGCAGGGTTTTGCGTAGATTCATCGGACGGGGTTTGTGTAAATGCATCGGCCAGGTTTTATGTAAATTCATCAACAGGGTTTTGCGTAAACTCATGGGCCGGGTTTTGTGTAAATAAATGCAAGAGATTTGATTTATAATACGCATATATTTTTAGAGAAAATTTGCGGGAGGGAGAATATGCTGGAACTTATATCTGGTAAAACTGGCAGTGGCAAAAGCTGGTACTGCCTGGAAAAAATTAAAGAAAAGCTGCTGCAGGAGCCTATGGGGAAGGCTATTTTGCTGCTGGTGCCTGAGCACATGACCTACAGGGTAGAAAGACAGCTGGCAGATATGATGGCGGACCTGGGCAAGGGCATCAGCCGCTGTTATGTTTTTGGCTTTCGCCGTTTTGCTTATCAGGTTATGCAGGAGGCAGGGGGCGGCTTAGAGCCAGGCTTAACTGAGCTGGGCCGGCAGCTGCTTTTAAAAAAGATTTTGCAAAACAGGGCACAGGAGCTGACGGTATTCCGTCGTGCCGCTGGCAAGCAGGGCTTTACCAGCGAGGTGGGGGATATTATCAATGAGCTGAAGGGCTATAATTTCACCCCAGAGCAGCTGCAGGAGCTGAGCCAGGCTGTAGATGAGCCACAGCTGCAGGGGAAGCTGCAGGATATTGCCCTGCTTTATGGTGACTTTAACCAGGCCATGGCTGGGCGGTATAAGGACAGCAAGGATGTGCTGCATAAGCTGCTGGAAAAGCTGCCAGAGTCAGAGCTGGTTAAGGGAGCAGATATCTGGCTGGATGGGTTTTTGTTCTTCAACCCATTGGAACGCCAGATTATCAATGCTCTGGCTGACTTTGGCGCTGATTTACATGTTACATTTACCTTAGAGCCAGAGAAAAT
>JAFPCE010000069.1 GCA_017390245.1 Selenomonadaceae bacterium | reverse complement strand
TGGCCTCCGGGGCTAATGGAAGCGGCTGTACACGGCCTCACTTGATGTATTTTACTAGAAAGGCATGTATAAGTCAACCCAAATTTTCATTTTTTCTCAAAATTTCATAACTATTCTGCCAAAGCTGTCAAAATAGACAAATAGCTTTCTAATATAATACATTTTTTCAATATAGCTTCTGCATTATACCATAAAAATGCCCCAGCTGTCTGGGGCAAATTCAAGCATAAAATATTTTTAAATGTTATCGATTATAAGCTCTTGGCAAAGCCCTCACCAAAGGTCCTGCACTCATCGGCAGACTCACCTTCTGGCGCATTCATTACAATCAGGCCCTTTTCATAAACCTTAGCACCAGCAGCTCCTCCACTACCTCAGTATCAGGATACCCCAGCTGCTGCAGCAGTGCCCTCGCCTCAGGCTGCCGCAAATCCTCCTGCAGCTGATTCCGGCGGTAAAACAGCATCATCACAGCCCTGTGGCCCTGAGACAGCTTATAAGTAGAAATCCCCTTGCAGTTAAAACAAGGCTCATACTCTGCCAGCACCTCATCAATATCATGAAACATGCTCTTTTGAAAAGACACCAGACTAGCCGGCTTAAACCCAGCCAGAAACGGCCCAGCATGCCACGCCATAATCTGCTCAAAAGACTCCTTCTCCACCCTGACACCACCTATCGCCTAATTGAAAATTTCTCTCACTTGCTACATTATAATCCACTTGATAATAATTTTCAATATCATTATTTAGAAATTTTATAAAAGCAGATTACACCAGCCCCAGACAAAGCGCTGATATACTGCTGTTTTGTAATGAGTACAAATTCTTGATTCATTCACTTTTTTTGGAGAAACAATATTTAGGCTATACACAATAAAGAGCCACGGTCATATAACCTTAAACAGATTGTGGGGAGTATTTAGAAGATTTTTTCGTAGAAAAAACTTCTCACTTAGATGCTCTTGGTACTTAGCGATTGACAAGCAAAGCGCAGTCAGAGCTTAGTTCCACTAGGCAGGGATTTAGCAAGATTTTGGGACAAAATCGTGCTCGCCTTAGTTTCTCCCCAAAGCGAGAGCGTCCTGTGTAGGTTATATGCCGTGGCGAAATGCTCTTTCACACATTGATACTCTGTTATAAATTTGACAAATTATCAATTTCCCCCTACACTATGGAGTGCAGATAATTATTATCCGCCCAGGTTCCTGGGGAGCGCCTTGAACCCGGCAAAAACAGTTACATAGCGAGGGACCCCGTGTTTCGGGTTGAGAGGAGACTAGTGAGTCTCGACCGCCAGCTGCTACGGCAATGGTTTAAGCTATGGCTGTACTATACCCAAAATTAACCTCACTGCTTTAACTATTGTCAGGGCACAATCAGCTAAAGGAGTGATTTTTTTATGACAACAAACACAAGCACAAACGCAAACCACAACAAAATTCTCAAGATGGTCTTCATGGCCATGCTCATCGGTATCGGTGTAGTAATATCACCAATCCTGCGCATTGAAGGCATGTGCCCTATGGCCCACTTGATTAACATCGTCGCAGCAGTACTTTTAGGACCTGTAGAAGCCTTCACCTGCGCCTTTATCATCGGCGTCATCCGCATGGCCATCATGGGCATCCCCCCAATAGCCTTAACAGGTGCTATTTTCGGTGCTACATTGTCCGGTATCCTGTACCGCATCTCCAAAGGCAAGCTTATATGCGCTGTTATCGGTGAAGTCATCGGTACTGGCATCATCGGCGCTATTGTTTCCTACCCTGTTATGGAGCTTTTGTGGGGCAAATCCGGCCTTACCTGGATGTTCTACGTGCCATCCTTCATTATGGGCACACTTATCGGCGGCACTATTGCCTTTATCTTTTTAACAGCCTTAAAGCACAACGGTGCCCTGCAGCATATACAAGAAAAATTAGGTGGTAAAATTTATGACTAATATTGATAAAACCTTAGTAGCAGATTTAACCCTTTTGCAAAATCAGCTAAAGGATACTTCTCCTCTCATTCACTGCATCACCAATCCTATTTCCATTAACGACTGCGCTAACATGGTTCTGGCCATTGGCGGCCGTCCCATTATGGCAGAGCATCCTGGAGAAGTGGCAGAAATCACCGCCATCTCCCAGGCCCTGGCTCTGAATCTGGGGAACATCACCGATGCCCGCATGGAATCAATGGTCATAGCAGGCAAAACCGCAAAAGAAAAAGCTGTACCTATTACCATAGATTTGGTAGGTACAGCCTGCAGCACTATGCGCAAGGATTACGCCCAGAAGCTGTTAGCAGAAATCCAGCCACAGATTATTAAAGGCAATATTTCTGAAATCAGAGCAGTATGTGGCTTAGAGTCCCACAGCAGCGGTATTGATGCCAATGCAAAGGAACTAATCACAGAAGCCAATGTAACAAGCTACAATGAAGTATTTCCGGCCTATGCCAGAGAGCATCACTGCACTATTCTCATCAGCGGTCCTCTGGATTATATCACTGATGGCACTAACACCTGCCTCTGCTCTAACGGCACACCACAGCTGGCCTCCATTACCGGCACAGGCTGCATGCTAAATGTCATTACTGCCACCTGCACCGCAGCAGCCAGCCAGCTGAACATACCTATGTCCACTGCAGCACTTTTGGCCACCGGACTTCTAGGCATAGCCGGCGAAATCGCCACCAGAAACGCCAAAGGCCCTGGCACCTTCCATACGGAACTCTTCGACGCCATCGCCAACCTCACCCCCGCCACCCTCCTGCCACGCCTCCGCCTCACCCAGGCTTGTTGAGAATAATTAAAAAAGCAGATTGCACTAACCCTAAACAAAAGCACTGACCTATTGTTTTTTTGCAATATGCTCGTTCCAAGAAAATTCAACTGATAAATAATAAAGAGCCACAGCCATATACCCTAAGCCAGCGCATAAATTTCCTTGGTACTTAGCGATTGACAAGCATAGCGCTGTCAGAGCTTAGTACCGCTAGGTAATTTAATGCAGCGAGAGCGTGGTGG
>JAFPCE010000068.1 GCA_017390245.1 Selenomonadaceae bacterium | reverse complement strand
GGAGTTACATAGCACAGGAAGGCTGCACCACTCATAGCCGCAATAGCACCGCCAATAGCAGAAGTAATATGGTCATAGCCTGGAGCAATATCAGTTACCAATGGACCAAGCACATAGAAAGGAGCACCCATGCAGATAGTCTGCTGAACCTTCATATTAGCAGCAATCTGATCCATTGGCACATGGCCAGGGCCCTCTACCATAACCTGTACATCCTTTTCCCAGGCACGCTTGGTCAGCTCACCTAAGCGTACCAGCTCCTCAATCTGGCACACATCAGTAGCATCAGCTAAGCAGCCAGGGCGGCAGGCATCACCTAAGGAAATAGTTACATCGTACTCACGGCAGATATCAAGAATCTCATCATAGTATTCATAGAATGGATTTTCCTCGCCAGTCATGCTCATCCAGGCAAACACCAGAGAACCGCCACGGGAAACAATGTTCATCTTCCGCTTATGCTTTTTAATCTGGTCAATGGTCTTTCTGGTAATACCGCAATGCAAAGTTACGAAATCTACACCATCTTTGGCATGATTGCGCACTACCTCAATGAAATCACGGGCAGTTAATGTATCCAGATCTCTCTGATAATGGATAACGCTGTCATATACTGGCACAGTACCAAGCATAACAGGACATTCTGCTACCAGCTTCCGGCGGAATGGCTCAGTATTGCCATGGCTGGAAAGGTCCATTATAGCCTCAGCACCCATATTAACTGCAGACATAACCTTTTCCATTTCCACGTCGTAGTCCTTGCAGTCTCTGGACACACCAAGATTAACATTAATCTTAGTACGGAGCATAGAACCGATGCCCTCAGCATCCAGGCATTTGTGATTAACATTTGCTGGAATAGCTACCTTGCCACATGCTACCAGTGGCATCAGCTCCTCCACAGACATTTTTTCCTTTTCAGCTACTACCTTCAGCTCTGGCGTAACAATACCTTTTCTAGCTGCCTCCATCTGAGTCTTATAATTTCTCTCTGCCATAATCAATACCTCACAAATACAAAATAAAAAGCAGGCATGCCAAAGGCACACCTGCAAGACTTTACAAAAGCCATCATGCTGCATCCCTACGTTGGCATTATCCAAATCAGGTTACGGGTCAAGGCTTCCGCCTACTCTCAGCCTGCATGTGCAAGCTCCCCACAAGCAATACTATTGTAGCACTTATAGTGCAATTGTACAAATAATCTCTTAATCTCTGGTAGGAAGGACCTCCAGCCAGTAGCCATCTGGATCCTTGATGAAGTAAATGCCCATCTTAGGGTTCTCATAGCAGATGCAGCCCATCTTTTCATGGAGGGCATGAGCAGCCTCATAATCATCTGTACGGAATGCCAGGTGGAACTCCTCCTCACCTAAATCGTATGGCTCAGTTCTGTCCTTCAGCCAGGTCAGCTCCAGCTGGAAATCAGAAGTATCGTTAGCCATGTACACTAGAATAAAGGAATCATCAGAAGCCACCTTGCGGCGAACCTCCTTTAAGCCAAGAGCCTCCTCATAAAAGGCAATGGAACGCTGTAAATCAAGAACATTAAAGTTCTCATGAATCATCTTAAATTTCATCTTTAACACCTCTGCATTATATAAGCCTTACAGTTATCTGCAAGCTACCAAAACTATTATATATCATACTCTTAATAGCTGCTTACTGTAAAGGGTCTGGGCCAAATTTGTTAGGTCCGTCAGTACCTTTGAAGAACAGCAGATACAAGCTGAGAGCTGTGCCTACATAAGGTATGAAATACAGCAGCACAACCCAGCCTGGCTTATCCAGGTCATGGAGACGCCTGATACCAAGAGTATAAGTAGGCGGTATCATCAGCAGTGAGATAACAAGAGCTACAAAACCTGTCAGCAGGCCAAGCATGAGACATGCTCCCGGACTATCTGTAGGCATAACCAGACACATATAGGCCACTATATATAAAGGCACATCGATGAATGTTATCAGTAGTCCAACCTTGATATTTTCTATGAAATACTTCCAGCGGTTGATTCTGCCATCAGCAATGTAAATATAATTCAGCCACCGGCCAAAGCCAAAGCTCTCAAAGAATTTGTACAGGAAAGGTATATTTTTCATAAAAGATTCTGGTTCTTTCCAGTTAAAATTCTGCTGTGGCTGCTGTGCTGGCTCTGGAGCCTTCTGCTCTACAGTCCTGCCACAGTTCTGACAAAATTTATCTGTTTCCTTTAATGGTGCACCGCACCCTTCACAAAAATTAGCCATAATAAATTCCTCCTATAAAATATATAAAGCCTATATCCTGGATATTATTCGCCATCAACTATTTAAAATCCTTTTTTATGATGGCCTATTCTCAAATATCATCTTAATATGGATATATACCTGTATTTGCATTTTGTAACCTTAGTATTATCCTGTTTATCTTACTTTATGTTAAACAAATGTAAAATCACTGTGAATCACATTAGAATTACATTAAAATTACTCATAAAATCTGCAATTATGGTATACTATCAACTTGAGAAAAAGATTCTACAAAGGAGTAAGTAAACAATTTATGGAAAAAGCTTTTATTTTTGACATGGATGGGGTCATCATTGACAGTGAACCTCTGCATGCCAGTGTTAAATTAGCCGTACTGGCTGAAATCGGCATCCGCCTGTCCACCAGTGAACTGGCGCCTTATGTGGGCCGTACCAGCCATGATTTTTATCAGGACATAGCTAAACGCTTTCCAGATGCTCATGTTGATGAAGCGGCTCTTACCAAACGCAAGCATCAGCTGTATCTGGAGCTGTTAGAGTCTGATGGTGCTTTAAAGGCCATTGACGGTATTCCAGAGCTTTTAGCTAAAATCAAGGCTGCTGGCTATAAGATTGGCCTTGCCACCTCTTCTGGCCGGGAGGTTATTGAGATTATTTTAAACAGATTGCACATTGCAAAGTATTTTGATGTTACCACCAGTGGCAGAGAGGTTCCTAAATCTAAACCAGATCCTGCTATTTACCGCATCACTGCAGAAGCTTTAGGCGTTAAGCCTGAGGACTGCACAGTCATCGAGGATGCCACAGCAGGCATCACAGCTGCCAAAGGCGCAGGCATGTACTGCATAGCCTATAAAAATCCTCACTCTGGCCACCAGGACCTGTCCCAGGCAGACAAAGTTATCACCAGCTACAGTGAAATACACCTGTAAAAATAGGTAAATGTGGATGTCTCTATATTTTATACTACTTAAACAGTCATTTATTACATAAAACTATAATAATATACAAAATATCAGCTACTTGTACCGACCCCAAAAGGTAGACCAAAAATCTAACCATTGGAGGTCGGTATTTATCTGTTCTCAAATGATATACATAAGATATTTTTATATTTCCTTATGTATAAAAACAAAATAAAAAAGCACCAGGCTTATACCTGATGCTGAATTTAGACCATTACTGGCAGGGGCAGTAAGAATCGAACTCACAACCTACGGTTTTGGAGACCGTTGCTCTACCAATTGAGCTATACCCCTATAAAAATGGTGACCCACCGGAGACTCGAACTCCGAACCTGCTGATTAAGAGTCAGATGCTCTACCAGTTGAGCTAGTGAGTCATGTTGGTGACGCGTAAGGGATTCGAACCCTTGAAGCCGCCGTGAGAGGGCGGAGTCTTAACCACTTGACCAACGCGCCATGTAAGTCATGCATCTGCTTTGCAAATACATGACATTTAACTAGCAGCTCCCTATTCTCCCAGGCCGTCTCCAGCCAAGTACCTTCGGCGTGTATGTGCTTAACTACTGTGTTCGGTATGGGAACAGGTGGGACCACATAGCTATCGCCACTAGATTTGTAAGTGTACATGTACACTCAAAACTATACAGAAACATTACTGAATTAATTTTTTCATCATCCATTTGCTACGCAAATACATGACCTCTTGCCATCTATTTACTATGTAAATGCATGACCTTGGACATTTTAGTTTATTAGTAATTAAGCCCTCGACT
>JAFPCE010000067.1 GCA_017390245.1 Selenomonadaceae bacterium | reverse complement strand
TAGTTGCTCTTGTACACATCGGCTTTGAGAATCCGAAGTACATGCCAGATTTCATTGATTTTACTAAGAGTGAACCAGATATTTTGGAGTGCTTTAAAACCACTGGCCATTATGAGTTCACCTTAAAGGTTCAGACTAAGAACACTGATACTTTGGAAAATCTTTTAAATCGCATTAAGAGCATCCAGGGGGTAAACAAAACTCATTCCATTGTTGTGCTGTCTACCGTTATAGACAGACCTTCTGTAACTGTTGATTGATTTTCCGGTTTGCATAAGCAAAAACCTCAGCTTTTAACAAGCTGAGGTTTTTTGTGTCTTTTAAAATATTGTCCTTTGCCGGCAGGCTTCATACAAGATAATGGCTGCTGCTGCTCCCACATTCAGTGACTCTGCCTTGCCATACATAGGAATAAACACCCGCTGATCAGCAGTCTCTAGTATATACTGGGAAACGCCATTGCCTTCATTGCCAAATACAATGGCACTGCCACTGTTATAATCCACAGCATAGTGACGCACAGCGTGCTCATCCAGTGCTGAAGCAAAAATGCGCACTTCATTGTCCCGGCAGGCCTCTAAAAATTCCTCCACATGAACATGATCCAGAATTGGCAGGTTAAACAATGAACCCATGGAAGATCGCACTGCCTTATCAGCAAAAATGTCTGTTGTGCCATCCAGGCACACTACTCCGCTGCAGCCCAGAGCATCTGCACTACGGATAATGGTACCAGCATTACCAGGATCCTGCACTCCATCTAAAACAGCAATCAATGGAGCATTATCAGGTGAGCTGTTTAAAATCTCCTGCCAGGTAAAAATCCGTTGTCCCATAACCAGAAGCAAGCCCTGGGGAGTTACCGTATCAGCTGCCTTTTTATACAGCTCATCACTAACCTGGTACACAGGGCAATTTCTCTCCTGCAGCTGTTCTATAACCTCCACTGCCCGCTGATTTTTCAGCACGCTGTCACTGGCCAGGGCAAAGCTTAAAGGCCACTGGGCAGCTGCTGCCATTTCTATAAGCCTGATTCCCTCTGTAACAAATAAGTGATTTTCCTTACGGTACTTAGGTATATGCAGCTTTGCAGCCAGCTTAAGCTTGGCATTAGTGCTGCTGGTGATTCTCTCTAAAGCTTCCAAAAAGCTCTCACTCCCAAATAAATGTTATTCACGTTCTAGCGCAGCTTACTTCAGCATGTGGACAAAGTCCTCAGCAAGCTTTGCAATATCACGGCCAGAGGTGTTAATAAAGATATCATAATTCTGTCTTGCTCCCCACTCCTGGCTGGTATAGTACTCATAGTACTTAGCACGATTCTCATCAATGCTCTTAATCTTTTTCTTCATATCCTTCTCACTGATTTTTTCATCAGCGCTGGCACGTTTCATGCAGCGTTCAATGCGGGAAGGCATATCTGCATATACGAAAAAACGATATGGGTTATAGCTTTTCAAAATGTAATCAGCGCAGCGGCCTACAATAACACAGTCAGACTTTTCCGCCAGCTCCTGCAGCACCTCAGTCTGGGCAGCATAAACATTTTCCTCCATCATCATAGGATAGTAAACACCTACAGCTGCAAAGGTAGCACCAATAGTCATTGGAAAAAGCGGCATTGGGCGGTTCTCCACCACCTCCTGCACATAATCTTCTGCCAGATCAGCACGTTTGGCAATTTTGGCAATAATTTCCTTATCATAATACTCAATGCCAAGGCCCTCAGCTAATCTGCGGCCAAACTCCCTGCCACCACTGCCAAATTCACGTCCAATAGTAATAATTTTATTCATAATATCACAGCCTTTCTGTAATTAATCTTTCCCACTTACAGGTATGCTACAAAAACATCTGTAGTTGTATCTATATTTTAACATGAAATTATGATTTGCAAAAGAAAAAAACGCTATAACCCATGTCATAGCGTTTCAACAACTAATACTAAATTTTAAGCTGCACTATTATTGTGATATTTTAACTTCCCATAAATACAGCCAGCAGCCACTGCTATAACCGCTGGAATCAGCCAGCCCATACCAGCTGAATACAAAGGAAGATTAGCTGTCAGGAAAGCATCTATTCCTGCTGATTCATAGCCAGCTGCCTTGATACCATCCAGAATGCTAAACGGAAAAGTCACCAGCAGGCCACAGCAAAATGGCGCTTTCTGTCCCCCTAGCTGTTTATCAAAAAGTGAAAGCAATACCAGTACAATAAAAATCGGGTACAAAGCCACCAGGAATGGCAAGGTTATGCATATCAGCTCTGTTAAGCCTGCATTAGAGGTGATAAAGCTGAAAATAACCGCAAAGCGCAGCAGCACCTTATATTTAAGCAAGCCATCTGTAGCTTCTTCAAAGTATTCACTAAAGGTACAGCACATGCCAATACTTGTTGTAAGGCAGGCAAAACCTATAATCGCTGCCAGAATAAGCTTGCCGCCATCTCCGAAGAAATAATAGGTAGCTGTTGAAAGAATCATACCGCCATTGGAAAAATAACCTAAAACCGATGGACTGGTAGCACCTAAATATGCTAGAGAAATATACACAAAGCACATAAGTACAACTGCCAAAACACTTGCCTTTATGCACACTCTGCCCACAGACCTAGTATCAGTAATGCCCTTTTTCATAATTGCCTTGGAAACCATGGCGCCAATAGCCACTGAAGCTAGCAAATCCATAGTAAGATAACCATTGGTAAAACCATTAAAAAAAGGAGCTAATTCATACTCCTCCCTTGGCTCTAAAACATGACCGATAGGTTCGTAAAAGGTCCTGGCAAAAAGCACACACAGAAAAACCAGCAAAGCCGGACTGAGGATTTTACCAACATAGTCGATGACTTTATTGGGATTTACAGCAAAGAAATATGTACAGATAAAGAAAAATGCAGAATACACTATCTGTCCCAGCCACAAATCATCTATAGCTAAAAAAGGCTTAATACCAATCTCAAAGGATACAGCACTAGTTCTGGGCACTGCAAACAATGGCCCTATGGAAAGATACAGCAGGCCCATAGCTATAGTGACAAACCGCGGATGAACTCTCTGAGCAATAAAGTCATTATATTTGCCACCCTGCAGAGAGATTACAATCAGCCCCAATAGTGGCAGTCCAATACTAGTTATCAGGAAACCAATAGTGGCTGGGATGAAGTTGCTGCCAGCATTCTGGGCCATTAATGGCGGGAAAATCAGATTGCCAGCACCAAAAAATATAGAGAAAATCATAAAGCCAATGCCCAGCATTTCTCTTTTGTTTAAATCTTGCATGTCTGCACTTCCTTCAATATAACAAAATAATTATTGATAATTACAACATCAATGCTAAAAAATATGACTCAGATAAATTAACAGCCAGCCATCAAAAAAGGACTGCCGAAGCAGTCCTTAATTTTAATGACAAAAAGAATTACAGGTTCTCTTTAGCTACTGCAACCATCTGAGCGAATGCCTGAGCATCGTTTACAGCGAGATCAGCCAGCATCTTGCGGTTAACCTCAACACCAGCCTTGGTAAGGCCAGCAATCAAACGGCTGTAGGTAATGTCATTAGCACGTGCTGCAGCGTTGATACGAGCAATCCAGAGACGGCGGAAAACGCCCTTCTTAGCACGACGGTCGCGGCGTGCATAGTAGAGAGCCTTCATAACTGTCTCATTAGCCTTCTTAAACTGCTTGCTCTTGGAACCCTTGTAGCCCTTTGCTAACTTTAAAATTTTCTTATGACGTCTATGTGCAGTCACACCAGTTTTAACTCTTGGCATGTTCTTATCCTCCTAAAATAAATTATTTAATCACTAATTATGCGTATGGTAAGCACTTAATAGCGCGCTTCTTGTCAGCTGCGTTAACTAAAGCAGCCTTACGTAAGTTACGCTTACGCTTTGGAGACTTCTTCTCCAGGATATGGCTCTTATAAGCCTTGTTTCTTCTAATTTCGCCACTACCAGTTAAATTAAAGCGCTTTGCAGCAGCTCTGCGAGTCTTCATCTTCTGCATTACTGTTTTCCTCCTTTAGTCTGAGCCTTTGGGGCCAGAATCATAATCATATTTTTACCTTCAAGCTTAGCATCTCTTTCAATAGATACTGAATCCTTCAGCTGTTCAGCCACGCGGCCGAGAATCTCACGGCCTAACTCTGGATGAGACAGCTCACGGCCACGGAACATAATAGTTACCTTGACCTTGTTGCCTTCCTCAAGGAAGCGCACGGCATTCTTCAACTTGACGTCAAAATCGTGTTGTTCAATGTTAGGACGAAGCTTAACCTCTTTCACAGAAATAACCTTCTGCTTCTTGCGGGCTTCCTTCTCCCTCTTCTGCTGTTCATATCTATATTTACCGAAATCCATAATACGGCAAACAGGCGGATTAGCCTTTGGCGCAATCTCAACCAAGTCAAGATGCTGCTCCATTGCCATATTCAAGGCCTCACGCACCTGCATGATACCTAAAGAATTGCCCTCCACGTCAGTGACACGGATGGAACCACCACGAACTCGGATCTCTTCATTAATCCTTGTACTTTCCTTAGCTATGAAAATACACCCCCTAACACATATTTCTGTCTTATGCTTATATCGCCATAAAAAAATGAGGCGACATAAAGTCACCTCATAAGCTTACTCATATCAACCCGACTGATGCTTACCAGCAGGTGAGAAGTGGTGACTTCTACTTCAAATTACTTAGATATGATACCATAGGCAAAGTACCATGTCAACAGAATTTTTAAAAAATATAATAAAATTTATAACTGGCAGCATCAGCTGCTAAAAGCCAGTGCCGCCAGTATAACATCTCTATACTCCAGTACTGCTCTTAGTACTTATCAGACTTAGTAGCAATCTTATCCTGGATATAAGCAATAAACTCATCCACAGTCATAGTAGAAGTTTCCTTTTCACCATGACGGCGCATATTAACAGTACCGGATTCCATCTCCTGGTCACCAACAACCAGCATGTATGGAACCTTCTTCACCTGTGCTTCACGCATCTTGTAGCCAACCTTCTCATTGCGGTCATCTACCTCTACACGAAGGCCCAGATCAAACATCTTCTTCTTTAACTGAAATGCATAGTCCATGTGCTTATCAGTAATAGGCAGAATCTTCACCTGTACAGGTGCCAGCCAGGTAGGGAAAGCACCAGCATAGTTCTCAATGAGAATACCGATAAAGCGCTCAATAGAACCATATACTACACGGTGAATCATAACTGGGCGATGCTTCTGGCCATCCTCACCTACATAGGTAAGATCAAACTTCTCAGGCAGCTGCATATCCAGCTGGATAGTACCGCACTGCCAGGTACGGCCAATGGAATCCTTCAGATGGAAATCGATCTTAGGACCATAGAAAGCACCATCACCTTCATTAACGATATACTTTAAGCCACGATGCTCTAAAGCGTTGCGCAGGCCTTCAGTAGCCAGCTCCCACATCTCATCAGAGCCCATGGAGTCCTCTGGACGGGTGGAAAGCTCTGCATGATACTCTAAGCCAAAGGTGCTGTACACCTCATCAAAGAGGTTGATTACATTCTGAATCTCCTCTTCAATCTGCTCAGGAGTCATGAAGATATGAGCATCATCCTGAGTGAAGTTACGAACTCTGAAGAGGCCATGCAGCGCACCAGAAAGCTCGTGACGATGTACCAGACCAAGCTCACCTGCACGGAGAGGCAGCTCACGGTAGCTGTGCTGCTGAGACTTATACACCAGCATGCCGCCTGGGCAGTTCATAGGCTTAATAGCATAATCTTCACCATCAATCTGGGTAAAGTACATATTCTCTTTATAATGAGCCCAGTGACCAGACTGCTCCCAGAGAGCACGGTTCAGAATCATTGGAGTCTTAATCTCCTGATAACCATAACGGCGATGCACTTCGCGCCAGTAGTTAATCAGCTCATTGCGGATAACCATGCCATTTGGATGGAAGAATGGGAAGCCTGGGCCCTCTTCATGAATGCTGAAGAGATCAAGCTCCTTGCCAATCTTGCGATGGTCGCGCTTAGCAGCCTCCTCCAGCATGTGGAGATAAGCCTCCAGCTCATCCTTCTTCTCAAAGGCAGTACCATAGATACGCTGCAGCATCTTATTCTTCTCACTGCCACGCCAGTAAGCACCTGCTACACTCTGCAGCTTAATAGCTTTTACCTTGCCAGTAGATACAACGTGAGGACCAGCACACAGGTCAGTAAATTCACCCTGAGTATATAAGGTAATCAAAGCATCCTCAGGCAGATCATTAATCAGCTCTACCTTGTAGGTCTCACCAGCAGCAGCAAACATATCCAGTGCATCCTGGCGGCTTACTTCCTTACGCTCCAGCTTCAGATTCTCTTTGACAATCTTCTGCATTTCCTTC
>JAFPCE010000008.1 GCA_017390245.1 Selenomonadaceae bacterium | reverse complement strand
TAGGTACAGAAATTGTTACAGCCATACATGATAGGCACCCAGGCAGACAGCGGTGTCTTCCGGTGGATAGCCACTTCCTCAGACACATCGTTAATATCTATCTCAGTATCCACCACATGCTTCACATTGGCAGACTCTATCTGTTTAACAGTATTTACAACCTCAGCAATCTTATTAGTCCCCAGCACAAAGTCAATATGAGGGGCCCTTTTAATGAGCTTTTCCCCTTCCTTCTGGGCCATACAGCCAGTGATGCCCAGAATCAAATCAGGATTCTTCCGCTTCAGTCCCTTGATTTCGCCAATCTTGCCATAGACCTTGTCCTCAGCAGTCTCACGGACGCAGCAGGTATTAATCATAATCAGGTCAGCCTTGGCCATAGTATCAGTATACTCATAGCCGATTTTCGCCAGCTCACCCTCCATACGCTCCGCATCGCTGAAATTCATCTGACAGCCATAGGTAAGAAAATGCACATACTTCTTTTCGTTGCTCATGAATCAAGTCATCCTTTATATAAATCAATTTAAATTTTACTAAAATGCTAATATATAATTATAACAAAAACAGGCCCTTACAGCAAATAAGGGCCTGAAGTGATACAAGCTTCAAATGCAAGCTAAAAAAAACAAGCTTTTGGTGGCATTTTATCAGAAGCTGCAGCGGATGCCTGCATTCCACTGCCATGGAGTGTTGATTTTGCCGTTGCAGGTTTTCTGCAAATCCAGGTAGATATGGGTATTTTCATTGAGATTGATGTTAGTACCAATACCCAGCTCCCACCAGCTGCCGCCTATATTCTGGTCAAAGCTGCGAGTGGTTGCACCTTTGGTCATGGATGTGCTGGTATCCCCCGCAAAGTCATGGAGGTAGCTGGCTCGGAAGCAGAGCTGCGGAGCTCAGCCATACGCTTATTCATATCATTGTTCTCAGAGCGCCAGCCCATGAGAGATACGCTGGAGATTTCGCTGGCAGCCTGGTTGAAGCGGTTGATATCCTCTCTCACCCGCACTATACCGCTTGGCAGCTGGCCATCCTCAGACAGCTCTGCCCTTATCTCACCTACTACCACACCAGCTGGCATAGTCAGGTTTTTCTTCTGATGTCCATCGGCATCATGCACCTGTACCACATCTGCCAGTCTTCCAGGTACCGCCGTTCAAATTAACATGAGTACCCTTGGTGAAATCTGTAGTACTGCCACCAGAGCTGTTGCCTGCCCAGCTGGTATCAGCACCTGTGAGAGTCAGATTCACCTTGGCGCTGTCATTGCCCAGCACTATATTACCATTAACCTTATTGGCAGTGATAGCTGCAGTACCAGTTCCCTGCACATCCAGCAAGGTAGCAGCCCCACCTGTCAGCGCTATAGTATTGGCAGCGTTGATAGTCGTTTTAGTTTCATTGGATTCCCTTCCCTTTCTGATACTCTTCCTGTCACTCACCGCTATATTTACATTTATTCAGCCATTCATAGCACTGCTGCTTTTTTCCCTATGGCCTTCACCTGCTCCACAGTCATCTTAGCAACTTTAGCAACAAAATCTACTGTCTGATCTGCCTTCAGCAGTGACACTACCATTTTCTCCACACCACGGGCCTCTCCAATGGCCTTGCCACGGGCTTCAGCTTTATCAAATTCATCTTTCATCAATCTTTTTAATGGTTCACAATCCATAGTAAGTTCACTCCTCTGCAAATCTTCATATACAGCATAATTAGCATTCATGCTAACTGTCAGCACGGCACTGATATTATCTTTATCACCTTTGTTATTTAAATTACTGGCCTCTTCTAGGAACCCCCTGGCATCTGCTTCTTTTAAATCGCTGGTGAGAACCCTGAGGCTTCTATGATTTTCTGCGTCCAGTTCATTAGTAGCTATAATCTGCGCAGGTATAGGCGCACCTTCTATATAGTAGATACCCGGATACTGCCTATTTGCCTGCATTCCCTCTGCTTCCAGCTTCTTCACCATTTCCCTGGGATATCCCTGACGTACCAGAGATAACGTCAGCTGGCTTACTGGAATGCCATCAACTTCCTGCACCAGACTTTTGTACAAAAAGGCATAGGCCAGAGTCTTATAGAAATCGTCAATATTCAAACTATCCTTTGGTGATTTATATTCTATCACATTATGCTGGCGAAACAAATGACCAATTTCATTTTTCACCTTAACGTGTGGCGGTTTCTTAATAACCAGCAAATCTATCTGCAGCGGTTCCTTGCTGAGATTATATTCCCTGTTAAAAGATAAATCATTCCGATTATCCCTTAGCTCCAGTTCAGCAGCCGCACAAAATGCTGGATGCCATTTGCTCCTTGATGGTCTTTTCTTAGCCGAATTCTTCTTTGATGTATCCTGTGACATGAGCATACCTCCCAGATGTATGAAATTGTTATTGATTGGTCTGGATTGGCAGAGCCTGGGATAACCACTACACCTTTTTGCAGATTCCAGCGCAGGATGACCTGTACCAGAGACACGCCATGGCTGTCAGCTATTTTCTGCAATACCGGTTCTTTCATCAGTTCCTTGTTATATCCCCGTCCCCCCAGAGGATACCAGCCTTCCATCACCAGCCCCAGCTTCTGCATGATATAGCCGCTGTTCAATGTAACGCAGTGCTTGTCCATGTCAAATTCAGCTACGCTGATTTCTCCAGTTTTTATCATACCCTGCTGCTCCTCTCCGCCATTCTTGCCAGTATTGGCATTTAGACTGCCACAAGCGCATAATAGCACCGCCAGCAAACATACTGCTATGACTGCAAAGCTTTTTTTCATATAACATCCCCTGCCTTACTTCTTATAAAGATATTTACCTTGCAAAATATTTATAACCTGATAACAAGGCTATCATATTCCTTGAAGTTAACTTTAAGTCAAGCATAAAATATATTGCTGCAGAGCAAATTTTGTCCACACCAGCAACAATAAAAATCACTTTATACTGAAAAAGGATGCTTCCCTGCTATGGGAGGCATCCTTTTATCTTGCCAGTATTTTCTTATTAGTACTTTGCTAAAGCGGCTTTGTTTATATGGCGTTCATTGAGCCCTGCCTAGCCAAGGCAGATTTTACCTATGGTAAAATTTACTCTCAAAATCTGACTTATTCCAGCTTCTCGATGATGCAGCTGTGCTTTTTGGCAGCCTTATCATAGCTGATGCCTGCCAGGAGGATATTGCCTTCATATCCCTGCAACGCCCCTTCATAGCGCTTTTCGTGTATCTGGCGGATGGCAGTGTCGGCTTCCTCATCCCATTTCAGTTCTATCAGGATGGCTGGCTTATCTGCATGGAACTGCAGTGGCAGCAGTACAATATCTGCAAAGCCTTTGCCTGCTGGCATTTCCCGGATGAACTGATAGTACTCCCTGGCGCTGTAGAAGGCCATGCCAATGGTGCAGCTAAGGGAGTTTTCATCATTGTACTTTAATATGGATATTTCCTCGTGGGCACTATCTACACCAGCTGCTACAGTATCACCATCTCCAGCCCAAAGTGCTGCTAGCAAAGTCTCTGAAGCCTGGATGGCTTTGCTGACTTCTGGCCAATGCATGGTGCTAATGGCATTCACATACTCTATGGATACCTCTTTATTTGGTATTCTGACAGTTTTATCAGCTGCATCATAACTTAAATATCCTAGGTGTATTAGTAAGGTTAAAATATCATCCTTGCTCTGAAAGGTGGTCATATCATTGCCGAAGGTGCCAATATTAATTTTGACAGCTTTACCTGCCAGTATGGCAATAACATCATCCTTCAATCCAGCATAGTTCATCTGAATATAGATTTTCAGAGCCTCATAGGTTTCTGTCCTATTCCAATAAGTATTGCACTCACCGCTGTACATGGATTCTGTAACAGCTTTTGGGTTATACATATCATAGCTTTGCTCCTGGCCATTTTTCATGTATCTGAGGCAGTAGCCATCGTACCAGGCCTTTAGTTCAGCAAAATCCCTGTGATATTCCTGACATAGTGCCTGAACCTCAGCTTCTGTAAAACCAAAATATGGTGCCAGCTCTTTAGGATCAGTCATGGAATACTCAGTAAACATATTCAATGCGGAATGGGTGCCATATTTTTTGATAGGCAGGATGCCGGTCATATATACCAGCCCTGCATATTCCTGATCCTTCAGCCAGGCTCTTAAAAAGTCTAGATATTTCTCCTGGGCCTTTTTATCCTCACGGTATTCCCGGAAAATGCAGTCCCATTCATCTATCAGGATGATAAACTGCACCTTGGTCTGGCGGTACATGTCCTTCATCACCTGAATCAAATTATCTTTTTTCCTGTATTTTAAATCATGGTACTCCTCCAGCATTTCATACAGCAAATCTTCCGTCAGATTTGCTATCAGCTCTTCCATGGTGCTGGCAAAGGTCAGATATTCCTGCATATTAATACGTATAACATGGTGTTTATTTAAATGCTCTGGGTATGATGCCTCGCTGCTAATCTTTAAGCCTCTGAACTGTTCATGAGAGTCACAACCCATACTGTAATATGCAGCCAGCATATTCATGGCCATAGATTTGCCGAACCGCCGTGGCCTGCTGACGCATAAATATTTCTGTCTAGTGGCAATATGCTTATTTACAGCTGCAATGAGCATGCTTTTATCCACATATATCTCAGAATTCAGGCTTTCCTGCATCATCTGATTACCTGGATTGAAATAATCTCCCATTCTGGCACCTCCTTACGTTCTCATAGTTATCTATATTATATCAATAAAATTAATGTTCTGCTACCAAATCCCCCTGGTCTGCCAGAAATTTAATATAAAAAAGGATGCTTCCCTCAGGGACAGCCTCCTTTTTCATTGCTATTTATTTTTCTGTAAAAGCTTTATCATGTATCCTACCAGCTTGGCGATGTCTATTGGCTTGGCCAGATGGCCGTTCATGCCTGCCTTCAGGGCATTCTGCCTGTCTTCTTCAAAGTCATTGGCTGTCATGGCCAGGATAGGTATATTATTTTTCCCTGCATCTGCCATGCGGCGGATGGCCTGAGTAGCCTTGTAGCCGTCCATGTTTGGCATCTGCACATCCATGAGAATCATATCGTAGTAGCCTGCCGGCTTCTTTTGCAGCATGTCTACTGCTATGACGCCGTCTGCTGCCCTTTCGGCTGTGATATCATACTGGCTCAGTATCTCTATGGCTATTTCAGCATTGAGGTCGTTATCCTCTGCCAGGAGCACCCGCTTTCCTGTCAGGATGCTGCTGGCTATGGCTATTGTTCCAGGTCTGCCAGGTATTCCTTTCTCAATTCTGGCTGCTGCCTGCTGCAATGTCTGGGCCAGCTCTTCATTGAGTTCTCTGGCTACCCTTTCTGCCTTCTGGGCCTTCCGGGTTAAAAGCATCAAAGCGATGATTACCAATATAGCCAGTGAAACCACAATGATATTTTCCTTTATCATCTGCCCCAGGGTCATTTTGTGCTCAGCGTAGGCATTATCCATATAGTCAGAGCTTTGCAGCTCCTCCGCTGCCAGTGTGTTGCACTTGTTCAGGATACTGTAGAGACCAGCATTGCCCTTCATGATATACATGCAGATGCTGAGCTTCACATTGCTGTCATGGAATTCCAGCTCGTTAAAAATCTGAGGCATTGCCTGCAGGCACAGGAAAGGCCATAAATATGATTAAAAAGCTTGCCAGAAAGGCTATCAGTCTTTGAAAGCTTGGCATGTTCTTCATTTTGCACCTCCACATTTTGTTTCGGCGTACAGAATATACAAAGATGGAGCCACCATGTAGCAGCTCCATTAATGTCATTACAATACTTCACCCATGACATCATCTAAGGTGTTCAGTACGTTATTAATATCCTCTTCAGTGATAACCAGCGGTGGCTGGAAGGCCATGACATTTCTGCCTACGCCGTTCTTGCCGATGATAAAGCCCCGGTTCTTCATTTCCTCCAAGACCTTGTCCAGCTCTTCCGCTGCCGGGCTCTTGTCTGGATGCACGAACTCAGCACCACGCATGAGGCCGATACCACGGATATCCCCGATGATTGGATATTTCTTCTGGAGATCCACCAGGCCATCATAAAGCTGCTGGCCTCTTGCCAGGGCATTTTCCCTGAGGTTATGCTCCTGAATGTACTGCAGTACCCCCAGTCCTGCCATAGAGGATACAGGGTTACCGCCCAGGGTAGAAGCACCTGGCTTGGTATAGGTATCTGCTATCTTGGCAGAGGCAGTAAAGGCAGAAATAGGCGCACCATTGCCCAGTGCCTTGGCCATGGTCATAATATCTGGCACTACGTCAAAGTTTTCAATGGCAAACATCTTGCCAGTACGGCCAAAGCCTGTCTGCACCTCATCGATAATCAGCAGGGCATTGTACTTCTCCAGGATTTCCTTGACACGCTTAAAGTAGCCCTTTGGCGGAGTGATGATGCCTGCATTGCCCTGAATAGGCTCAGCAATGAGAGCTGCTGGCTGGCCGCTGGTGGAGGTCTTGATAATGTCCTCTAAAGCATTGGCGCAGGCCAGGTCACACTCTGGATACTTCTTCCCTAATGGACAGCGGTAGCAGTATGCGTTAGGAGCAAAGTGAATACCGCCGCAAGGATGTGGATCAGTACGCCACATCTGGATACCGGTAACGCTCATGGTGAGCTTGGTACGGCCGTGGAGGCCATTTCTAAGGGCGATAAACTCGTCCTTACCAGTGTAGATAGATGCCAGCAGCATAGCGCCCTCGTTGGCTTCAGTACCAGTAGAGCAGAAAAATGTCTTCTGCAAATCACCTGGGGTTACCTCAGCCAGCTTCTCAGCCAGGTTAACGAAGTTCTCAGTCAAATAGGTGTTGCACACATGCTGCAGGGACTGTACCTGCTGCACTACCTTGGCATTAATCTCAGGGTTGCAGTGGCCGCAGTTAATAACAGACACGCCGGCAAAGCAGTCTAAGTATTTCTTACCAGTGCTGTCAAAAAGATACTGCATCTCACCCTTGACGAACTGCTTTGGCTCTTTATAAAAATGTGCCAGACAAGGCATGATATATTTCTTTTTCTTTTCTAAAATGGCCTCAGGGCCAATTGGCTTCTCCAATGACATATCCTCTACACTCCTAATATATTTCACAAATTATATTTACACAGCTCTAGCTGCAACCACAGGTAAAATATGTTACCCAGGGCTGCAGGCTATAACATTTTCTCCAGACCTTAAATAGAATCCTGGGACTGGCGGAAACGGTATACACCTACCCCCAGCTTGCGAGGTCCCATTTCCTGCATTTTCTTAAATACAGACTCATCCATGTATGGCTTGCCCTGGTCAAGGTTGTCAAGAGCCACGCGGTAAGCCTTGGTGATAAAGCCTGTTAAATCAGCTTCATAATCCTTGGCCTCAATGCGGAAGGCGCCAATGCCGTTAAATTTGGCCAGATATGGATAATAGCAGAGATCCTTGGCAAACATGATGTGGTTTCTGCCAAACTGATCCATGCGGAGGGAATGTGTTTCACCTGCCATGTCCTTTAGGGCATAACGGCGGTTTACAAACTCAGGATTATCCAGATGGTTGTATGGCAGTATCATAGCTGCAAAGTTGTGATCGCAGATCATGGACTCGTAGGAGCCATGGACAATAACTTCTATAGGCAGCGGAGAGTGCTCTACCAGGGACTTTAACTGCTCAAAGGAAAGCTCCAGAGAGGCAGTGCCCATCACCAGGCCGTTCTTCTTTAAGAAGGTTGCTGCCATGTGGTTAAAGAGGTTAAAGGAAAAATCTGCCTGTACTGGCAAATCAGTATTTTCCTGTGCCAGCTTAAGGGACCCTAAGTTGCTGACCATGATGCCAGCTGGGCCTAGCTTGTTTACAGCCTGCAGGTACTGCTCCAGCTCGCCACATTCACGGCGCATGGTAGTACGAGGCGTGCTGACAACTATCTTTGTGCCATATTCCCTGCCAATAGTAATAGCCTTTTCTACATCCTGTAAGGTCCAAGGCTTCTTTGGCTTGTAGGCTTCACCAGAAAGGTACACAATATCTGCACCATTCTTGCAGGCTGCCTCCACAGAGGCTAAATCTGCCACCTGTACAGAAAGCAGGCGGTGCTGTGGATTTTCTTTGTTAATGTCCTCTTCTGCCTTCAGCACGTCATCCTGGAAGCCTGGCTCTTCAACAGCCTTGCTGAAGAAACGTGGCTCACGGCTGCCGTCAAAGCCGATAGCCTTGCCATCTGGCTGCCCCAGAGCAAAGGTTGTAGTGAAGTCTCTGGCTCTGTTTTCATACAGGTTCTTCCAGCCCTCTTCATCAGTCTGGTAGCCATAAGGATCTGCAATATAGGCATCAATAGCCTTGCGATAGGTTTTAACAATGTTACGGATAAACTCAGCTGGACGCATGCGGCCTTCGATTTTAAAGGAGAATACCCCCGCCTGGATAAGCTCAGGGATGTTTCTGTACATGCACATGTCCTTTAAGGCCAGCTTATAATCATGCTGGTCATCAGTGTCTAACACCTCACCGGTAGCCTCATCAATGAGCTTGTAGGCCCAGCGGCATGGCTTTAAGCAGCGGCCTCTGTTGCCGCTCTGGCCAAAGAGCACACCAGAATGAATGCACTGGCCGCTTTCAGCAATGCACATATCACCATGCATGAAGTACTCTATTTCAAGACCTGTGCGCTCCTTAAAGAGGGACAGCTCAGAGAGAGTCATTTCACGGCCTACAACGATACGGGTAATGCCATACTCCTTCAGCTTTTTGATGGCATGCTCGTTGTGGGTGTTCATCATAACAGAGGTATGAAG
>JAFPCE010000066.1 GCA_017390245.1 Selenomonadaceae bacterium | reverse complement strand
TTACTGATCCATTAATGATTCATGTGTCAGCAGCTTCATAATTAAATATATTTAACAAATACCATAATTCATTACCACTACAAAAGTCTTAATGCAACTATCTCATCTGCCTGGATATTCTTCCTTATTTTTACCACTGGCTAATATAAACACCCATACAAAAAGGCTGGGACAAAGCCCAGCCTCATAATCTGATATTTTCTTGTTATTCCTGGCGATTTAGCCAATTTTAGCTACATGGGTTACATTGTAGCCCTTAGCCTCCAGCTTCTCCTGAATCTCATCTACATTCTCTGCATCCACACGGATAACAATTTCGCAGCGCCCTGGAATTGGCATCTGGCAGGTCACCATACTGTTAATATTAAAGCCTGCATCGGCAATAATGCCAGCCAGATCCTTTACCACGCCAACCTTATCCTCTACATCAAGAGTAATACGGCTCTTGCCATCAGCCAGGCCCATTACATCTACGAAGGTCTTAAATACATCAGTCTCAGTGATGATACCCACCAGAGCACCTACACTGCTGACAACAGGCAGGCCCCCCAGCTTCTCAGTGGACATCTTCAGGGCAACTTCCTCGATGGTAGCTGTATCAGGTACAGATACTACGTTTTTCGCCATAACATCCTTTACAGACATCTTGTCCAGCAAGGAAGTAATCTCAAAACGGGACAGGGTAGTAGCTGGAGATGGCGCTACACGCATAATATCCCTGTCACTGACAATGCCTACCAGCTTGCCATCCTCATCCAATACAGGCAGACGTCTCACGCCACGGCGCTTCATGAGCTTAGCAGCTTCATCCACTGTAGCAGTAATATCCACGGTAATAGGATTCTTGGTCATACGATTGGCAACGAACATATCAAATCATCCCTCTCTTAGGTATTCTTAGGTAAAAATATTTGCTTTTAATATTTATATTCGTGAAATATGAAAATATCCCTGCAAAATATTTTATTTTAACCACCTAAATATGCCTTACGGACATCCTCGCTGGCAGCCAGCTTCTTAGCATCGCCAGACAAGGTGATACGGCCAGTCTCCAGTACATAAGCACGATGGGCAATGGAAAGGGCCATATTTGCATTCTGCTCAACTAACAGCACAGTAGTGCCCGCCTTGTTAATATCCTCAATAATGGAGAAAATCTCACGAATGAGAAGTGGTGCCAGACCCATGGAAGGCTCATCCAGTAAAAGCAGCTTTGGACGGCACATGAGAGCACGGCCCATAGCCAGCATCTGCTGCTCACCACCAGAAAGAGTACCTGCCTGCTGGCTGATACGCTCCTTCAGACGTGGGAAACGGGCAAATACCATTTCCATATCTTCCTTAATGCCATCCTTGTCCTTGCGGGTAAAGGCCCCCAGCTCCAGGTTCTCCAGTACGGTCATTTCCGCAAAGATGCGGCGTCCCTCAGGCACCTGGGAAATACCAGCCTTAACGATTTCGTGGGCAGCCTTGCCAGCAATATCATTACCTAAAAAGTTAATGCTGCCCCCCTTTGGCTTTAACAAACCGGAAATAGTGCGGAGGATAGTGGACTTACCAGCACCATTAGCACCAATCAGAGTAACTATTTCCCCTTCATTAACCTCCAGGGATACCCCCTTAATAGCGTGGATAGCTCCATAGAAAACATTAATATCATCAATTTTCAGCATTGTTCCCATTTTCTCAAGCCTCCCCGCCCAAATATGCACGAATAACCTCAGGATTCTGCTGAATCTCCTTTGGTGTGCCGGTAGCGATAATCTGGCCATACTCCAGTACATAAATACGCTCACAGATACCCATTACCAGGCTCATATCATGCTCAATCAAAAGTACAGTCAAGCCGAATTCCTTGCGAATCCAGCTAATCATTTCCATAAGTTCCTTAGTTTCCTGAGGATTCATGCCAGCTGCAGGCTCATCAAGCAGCAAAAGCTTTGGCTTAGCAGCCAGGGCACGGGCAATCTCCAGGCGGCGCTGGGCACCATAAGGCAGATTTTTCGCCTGCTCCTGGGCATGGCCATCTAACTTGAAGATTTTCAACAGCTTCATAGCTTCTTCTTCAATATGCTTTTCTTCCTTGAAATAACGGCCTACACGGAAGATAGACTCCACCAGATTGTATTTTACATGGGAATGATAAGCAATCTTTACGTTATCCAGAACAGTCAGCTCAGAGAACAGGCGGATATTCTGGAAGGTACGGGTAATGCCCTTAACGGTGATTTCATAAGGCTTCTTCCCTACAATGCTTTCCCCGTCCAGCTCAATAGAACCAGTAGTTGGCTGATATACACCAGTAATCAGGTTAAAAGCAGTAGTTTTACCAGCACCATTTGGGCCGATAAGGCCAACTAATTCGCCCTTGTTAATATAAAAATCAAAATCAGAAACAGCCTTCAGACCGCCAAATACGATGGATACGCCTTCAGCCTTTAACAATACATCACTCATTTGCGGCGCCTCCCTTCTTGAAGAAACGGCGTAAGATGCCCATGCTGGTAAGCTCCATATAGCCGAAGAGACCCTGTGGACGATAGAACATCAGGAGAATCAAAAGCAGTGCGTAAATAATCATACGGAACTCAGGCCATGCAGCCAGAGCCGCAGAAATCAGAGTTACAACGAAAGCACCAGCAATGGAACCGGTAATAGAACCAAGGCCGCCTAATACTACCATAATCAGATAGTTAAAGGATGCCAGGAAGGTAAAGGAGCCTGGGTTAATAATATAGAAATTATGACCAAAGAGCACGCCTGCCACACCAGCAAAAGCAGCACCAATGGTAAAAGCCATAACCTTGTATTTAGTGGTATTGATACCCATAGCACCTGCGGCAATCTCATTTTCACGGATAGCGATGCAGGCACGGCCGGATGCAGAGTTAACGAAGTTCTTAATGAAGAAAATCGTCAGCAGCATGATGATGAACAC
>JAFPCE010000007.1 GCA_017390245.1 Selenomonadaceae bacterium | reverse complement strand
CTTCATCAGCTGCTTGATGATGTTCCTGTCCAGAAGCTCTGGTGCTTTTTTGATTTTCATCCCCAGACAGATATTGTCATAGACATTTTTCCAGGGCAGGAGCCCATAGCTCTGAGGCATATAGCCTATGGTCTGAGCCTTGGGATTTATGGCCTCTCCGTTAAGCTCAATAGTGCCCTCATGGTCGGGAATAAGTCCTGCCACCGCCTTTAAAAGCGTGGATTTACCGCAGCCGGAAGGTCCAATAACCGCACAAGTACCTCCCTCTGGTATGGTTAAATCAATGCCGGCAATGGCAGTATATTTTTCACTGTCTGTGGTGTACTTAACTGATAAATTTTCTATTTTCAGCATGATTATTTATTAATATCCACTACTATTTCATCATAGGAGAAGCTGGTTTTAACAAGCTCCTTCTTCAGCATCCACTGGAGGCAGGTATCTACGTCCTTCTGGCTTGGGAGACCTGCTACACGGTATTTAGGCAGCTGCAGGGCAGTCTTAACCTCTGCTGGGAAGCTGTTTTTTTCAATCATGATATCGATGTAGTCAGACATTGGATGCTCGTTGAGATATGCTACTGCCTTGTTGTAGGCACGATAAAAGGCCTGCAGTTCCTTTTTCTTGCTGTCTACGGATTTGGCGGTGAACATCATAACTCCTGGATTGATGCCCAGTGCTTCAGAGTCAGTTACCAGCTTGCAGCCGTTGGCAATAGCTACACTGCCCATTGGTTCAGGGAGAGTTGCTGCTGCCAGCTTGCCATTCTGGAGCATTTCCAGACGGGTTGGTATCTGAGGGATAACTACCTTGTTGATGCTGGTGTCTGCCATTTTCTGGTTAGCGCAAATCTGGTCAGTGATGTACTCAATGATGGTATTCTTGGATACTGCTACATCCTTCCCTGCCAGATCCTGGGCCTTGGTGATGTTCTCGTTCTTGCCTGCAATGAGCCTGTAGTTGCCATCAGTAAAGGAGGTAACCTTCACATCAAAGCCGCCGCTTTTGGCAAAGGCCACAGCCAGCATATCAGAAATAGCGCCGTCTAAATTACCGCTCTGGAGGGCTGCATCCCGGTCCATAGCGCTCTTAAAGTGCTGTACCTCAACCTTGAGGCCTTCCTCAGCAAAGTAGCCCTTTTCCTCTGCAATGATAATAGGTGCAGAGTCAATGTCTGGCATAACGCCAATGGTTATTGGCTGCATTTCTGCAGTTTTAGAAGAACTGCCACAGCCTCCCAGTACTGTTACAGCTGCTGTCAGCATAACTGTTAAGAACAATAATCCCCATTTTTTCATAGCCGTATCCCCTTCTTTTCACCCTTTTTACTATAGCTATAAAGCTTCGTACAATTCATAGCATTACTTGCCAAAAATACTGCTAAAGGCCTCAAAGCCCTTGGAAGCATAGTACAGAACCTTTTCAATAGTACCCTGGTTTTCGTTATAGGTCTTAGTAAGGCTGTCCTTCACGTCCATAGCTTTGTCTTTCATCTCGCTGAGGTTGTCCATCTGGGTGTTAACCTCATCAATGGCATAGCCTGCATCGTCAATGGCCTGGCTGATGTTGGCCAGCTCTTTGCTCATTTCTTCCTTCTGCTTAGAGGCATCGGCTGCTGCCTGGTCCTGTTTAGCCTTGTCACCAGTTACCTTGTCCAGGAGCTTGCCAGCAGCGGATTTGTCATTTTGTGCCTTGTCCATTTGCTGCTTTTCGCCCTGG
>JAFPCE010000065.1 GCA_017390245.1 Selenomonadaceae bacterium | reverse complement strand
TTCTGATTCCAATGTAGCTACATAGAAAGTAACAGGAATGTTGATTGATTGACCCTTTGACAAAGCAGGATAAGAGGAAGATTTACCAGCAGGTGCTGCGGCGTCTTTCTGAATCAGAGGCAGATATTTTTGACTATCTTTGGGAGCTGGTAAACCAGGATATTCTGCTGGAGAATTATACAGAGGCTGTTGATGATTGTGAGCGTATGCAGGAGGCTTATCCAGACAGGGAGGAGCCTTATCTGCTGTTTATGAAGTTATATTTTGTTTTAAAGCAGCCTGAGCAGCTGCAGGCAAAGCGGCAGGAATTGCTGGCTAGCGGTGCGCGTTTGTCGCCAGAGGCTATGGAACAGGTAAGATACTGGGGAGGGGGCTATCGCAATGGGCTTTAAGAAGGAAATCCTTGGTGTCTTTGTATTGGTGATGGCCCTGGGCATATTTTTCCAGCTAAGCCGCATGGATGCCCTGCTGCATATTAACCCATGGCAGAACATGCAGGAATGGGTGCAGGGAGAGGCTAGTTCTGATTACGATTCGTTAGGCAGAGAAAAATTCCTGGTTGTGTATGATCCTGCTGAGGTGCAGAGTGTGTTGAAGCGCCACATGATAGGTAAGATACTTAAGGAGCAGAAAAAAGAGCCAGTGTATGCTGCCTATTATCAGGATTTGGAGACAATAGATAAATATACGGGTATCGTTATTGCTACTAACAAGCTGAATCAGCTAAAGGATTTGCCAGCTGTCTGCAGTTATGTAGAAAAAGGCGGCAGGGCTATGGTTTTGTCCCAGCTGCAGGGAGATTTGCTGCCAGAGGATATGGCTCAGGATTTAGGCGTAAAAAGTACAGGTGTTGAGATTTCTGTTACAGGCATAAGGGTATTAGGCAATATAATGATAGGCCTGCAGGGATATGGCTTTGATTCAGATATCTTCAGTACCTCTGTAGCTCAGGTGTCTCTGATGGATGATGCCCAGCTGGAGGTTACATCTAGTGACGGCCAGCCTATGGTGTGGCGTCATAATGCAGGACAGGGCCAGTATCTGGTGTGCAACTGCCGTGAACGTGATGATAAAAATGGCTATGGCATGTATACTGCTATGCTGAGCCAGCTTAGTGATGACTATATTTATCCTGTTATGGGCATGAAGCTGTTTTTCATAGATGATTTCCCATCTCCAGTACCAGAGGGGGAGTTTGACAGGATTTATCAGGAAACAGGGCTGAATACAGCGGAATTTTACCGCCAGCTGTGGTGGCCTGAGATGCTGTCTAATGGTGAAAAGTACGGTATCAAGTATACTGGTTTAATCATTGAAAGCTATGGCAGCCAGGTAAAGGGCCCATTTATGCCTATTGCTAATGGTGAAGCCAGAAATAATCTGGTGGTATATGGCCGTGAGCTGCTGAAGGCAGGAGGCGAGCTGGGCATCCATGGCTATAACCATCAGTCCCTGGCACCTGAAGGCTATGGACAAGACCACCTGGGATACAATGAATGGGAGAGCCAGGCAGATATGGAGGAATCTCTGGAGGAGCTGAAAAATTACATACAGGATGTTTATCCAGAGTATGAGATACACAGCTATGTACCACCTTCTAACATTCTCAG
>JAFPCE010000064.1 GCA_017390245.1 Selenomonadaceae bacterium | reverse complement strand
GGTGCTGAGCGTTTCCAAGCAGGACTACGACCCACAGGGGGCAAGTGTAACCTTTCTCATTGCTGAGGAAGCTGCAGTGGCTTCTGGCCGGAAGACTCCGCTAAACCAGGCTGACGTGCTGTTTCAGACTGAGGATGTTACCCAGGGAGAAACTGTGGTGGCGCATCTGGACAAGAGCCATGTAACGGTGCATACATATCCAGAGTTTCATCCGGAAAGCAGTCTGGCTACCTTCAGAGTGGATATTGATGTGGCTACCTGTGGTGAGATTACGCCGCTGAGAACTCTGGATTATCTCATTGGCATGTTTGATTCGGATATTATTACCATGGATTACAGGGTACGTGGCTTTACCAGGGATATGACTGGGCGGAAGCTGTTTATGGACCACAAGATGACATCTATCCAGGATTTTATCAAAAAGGAAACCCTGGACCGTTATGATGCAGTAGACGTGAATATTTATCAGGCTAACCTTTTTCATACTAAGATGCTGATTAAGGAGCTTGATTTGCAGAATTATTTATTTAACACTGATATATATGAGATTCCACCAAAGACAAGACTGGATATACACAATAGTCTGCGCCGGGAAATGATTGAGATATTCAGTGGCACTAATGTATTTCTCTAAAGAAACGTAATTTTCAGGTGGAAGGAAGATTGTAAATGAGCTTTTTTTCTCAGGATAGAGCGCCAATTCTGGAGGCCTTAGAAAAAATGAAACAGGCTCGCCTGGTACCCTTTGATGTGCCAGGCCATAAAAGAGGGCGGGGCAATGCAGAGCTGACAGAGTTTCTAGGGGAGAAGTGTCTTTCCGTAGATGTTAACTCCATGAAAATGCTGGATAATCTCTGTCATCCCGTTTCCGTTATCAGAGAGGCAGAGCAGCTGGCGGCAGAGGCCTTTGGCGCAGCGCATGCCTTTTTTATGGTGGGAGGAACTACCTCTGCGGTGCAGGCTATGGTAATGACTGCCTGCAAGCATGGTGACAAGATTATCATGCCCCGGAACGTACACCGCAGTGCCATTAATGCATTGATTCTATGTGGTGCAGTGCCGGTGTATGTCAATCCGGAGATGGACCCGGAGCTGGGGATTTCTTTAGGCATGAGCGTGCAGGGAGTAGCAAAGGCTATAGAGGAAAATCCCGATGCCAAGGCCGTTCTGGTAAATAATCCAACCTATTACGGTATCTGTTCTGATATTAAAAGCATTGCCAAGCTGGCCCATGACCATGGTATGCTGCTGCTGGCTGATGAAGCCCATGGCACTCATCTTTATTTCAGTGACAAGCTGCCAATTTCCGGTATGGCTGCGGGAGCGGATATGTCGGCTATTTCCATGCACAAGTCTGGAGGTTCTCTTACCCAGAGCTCCTTACTGCTGATTGGTGACAGGGTTTCTGAGGGTTATGTGCATCAGATTATTAACCTGACCCAGACTACCAGCGCCTCCTATCTGTTATTGGCCAGCCTGGATATTTCCCGCCGGAACATGGCTTTAAAGGGCGATAAAATCATTGATAAGATTATTGATTTAGTGCAATATGCCCGTGATGAAATCAATACTATTGGTGATTATTATGCTTATTCTACAGAATTGATAAATGGTGATTCAATTTTTGATTTTGACATAACCAAGCTGGCGGTGTACACACGGTCTATTGGCCTGGCTGGTGTAGAGGTATATGACCTGCTTAGGGATGAGTACGACATTCAGACTGAGTTTGGGGATATTGGCAATTTGCTGGCTTATGTGTCCATAGGTGACAGGGCCAAGGATATTGAGCGCCTGGTGTCTGCTCTGGCAGAAATCCGCCGTAACTACCGCCAGACTGGCAGGGCTATGCTGAAGGCTGAATACATCAGTCCAAAGGTTATAGCAAGGCCACAGGAGGCTTTCTACGGCGAGAAGGAGTCAGTGCCTATAGGAGAGTCTGTGGGCAGGGTTTGCAGTGAGTTTGTTATGTGCTATCCGCCAGGGATACCTATCTTAGCACCTGGTGAGATGGTGACAGAGGAGATTTTGAATTATATCCGCTATGCCAAGAAGAAGGGCTGCCAGATGACTGGCTCAGAGGATATGAGTTTGAATTACCTAAACGTAATGAAATAATTTTTAGAAATATTATAAAGGAAGCTGTGCAGTTTTTATGGTAAGTAATGACTGCTAAATAATTAGAGATACTGAGTAAAAGGAGTGAGCTGGTATGGAGCTGTGGTTTACGGAGCAGCATACTCCAGAGGTAAGATTTTCCATCAAGATTGATCATCAGCTGTTTTCTGAGCATAGTGAATTTCAGCGTATAGATATTTTTGATTCCAAGGAGTTTGGCCGTGTGCTGACTCTGGATGGCTACCTGATGCTGACAGAGAAGGATGAGTTTATTTATCATGAGATGATTACCCATGTTCCTATGAGTGTGCATCCCAATGCCCGTAAGGTTCTGGTTATTGGCGGCGGTGATGGTGGTACTGTCAGGGAGCTGTTAAAATATCCCCAGATTGAGGAAATTGACCTGGTGGAAATTGATGAGCAGGTAGTAGAGGCTTCTAAGCTGTATTTGCCGAAAATTGCCTGTGGCTTGGATGATCCTAAGGTGAAATGCTATTACGAGGATGGCTTGAAATTTATCCGCCATGTGGAGGATGAGTACGATGTGATTATCGTGGATTCTACAGATCCATTTGGTCCTGGTGAAGGCTTGTTTACCAAGGAGTTTTATGGCAGC